>JAFAUQ010000073.1 GCA_019243195.1 Hyphomicrobiales bacterium | reverse complement strand
GCTTTTGCGTCCCACACCGCGATGTCGACGCCGGAAATCGCCTCCATGATGACGCCGCGGCGGCGGCTTTCGTCGGCTTGCGTCACGCCGCGCGCAAGCGCCGGCGTGCTGCGCGAGCCGTTGTACATTTTTTCGTAGATGCGCTCGGAGAACATCGGGTCTTCGCCGACGACTTCCGGCGCCAACTCGTGGGCGACGATGGCCGCGACGATCGGCGGCGATCCGAGCGCCGCGCCGATGCCGACAACCCCGGCATCGGTCTCGACGCGTATCAGCGTCGCATCGCTCTTGACCTTGGTTCCGAGATCGGTGCGGTGACGCTTCTCCGGCGGCACTGGCGCCGACATGGGGATGGCGGATAGTTTGGCAATTTTCACGGTGGGTTCTTTCGATAGTGAATGGTGAGTGGTGAATGGTGAGTGGTGAACGGAGCTACTCACTACTCACCATTCACCATTCGCTACTCACTATTCGCCGATTTCTTCGGCAATCGTCATGATCTCGCGCGAGCGCGGTATGCCAGACCACGCCTTGTCGAAATCAGCGACCAGGCGCTTGATCACGTCGGGCGCGGTGCCGCGGTCGAGCGCGGCGCGGTCGGCGAACTGATAGAACGCGACATGCACCGCCGGATCGGTGTCGCTCCAGCCGCGCCAGGCTTTTTCCGCGCGGAAGGATTTCGTCGCGTCGGGCAGATGTTCATCTCTGTACCACGCATCGAACGCCGCGCGCTTGGCGGCATCGGCCACGGTCGCACGCACGACGAAAAGGCATTTGGGCATTGGTTCCTCCCCTCGGCGAATTGCGAATAGTGAGTAGTGAATGGTGAATGGTGAATGGCAGAGTTCGGCTTCCCCTTCACCACTCACCATTCACCACTCACTATTCACCGGCATCAGCCGGTCTCGATCGGCAGCGACGGATCCTTCGCCCATTCGCCCATGGAGCCGTCGTAAAGCGTGAGGTTCTCGAAGCCCAGCTGATGGAGCAGAAACAAGTCGATGGTCGCCGATATGCCGCCACCGCAATAACAGATCACCCGCTTGTCGCGGGTGACGCCCTGGGCGGCGAATTTGGCCTCGGCATCCGCCAGCGTGACGAAACTCTTGTTGCCGTCGGCGAGCGTCGCCGCGGGCACGTTGACGCTGCCGGGAACGCGTCCTGGCCGGCCATAACGGCTCGGCTCCAGCCCTTGGTGAAATTGCGGCCCGAGCGCATTGACGATCGCGGTGTCGCGCGCCTTCACCGCCGCCAGCACCGCGCCCTTGTCGACGAAGAAACCGGGCCGTGGCGCGGCCTTGAAGGCGCCCGGCGGATACCCGCGCGCGGGTCCGCTTTCGGTCGGACGCCCCTCCGCCTTCCACCGGTCGAAGCCGCCGTTGAGCACCGCCGCGCCGTCGAAACCAAGCGACTTGAGCATCCACCAGAAGCGCGTCGCCCACATCATGCTGCCGATGCTGTAGAGGACCACGCGGGAGCCGTGCGAGACCCCGTGCCGCGCGAATGCCGCCTCGAGCTGCGCCACCGGCGGCATCATGAAGCGCAGCCGCGTCGTCGCGTCGGAGAACTCGCCTTGCAGGTCGAGAAAGCCGGCGCCCGGGATATGCGCCTCCTCGAAGGTTTTGCAGCCGGGAACGGCGATGTACGGATCGTCGCTTCCGGGCGGCGTCGGTTCGAGATACGTCGTGCAGTCGTAGATTCTCAGGTTCGCGTCGCCGAGCGTGGCGGCGAGTTCTTCGCAGCTGATGAGAGCACCGGGTTCACGCATCTGCTTCCTCGCATCTCAAGCACGCAAGGGCTTGCGCGCACCGCTGCCCCCTCGGCGACCGCGGCGCAAGCCTACAGTATCTTACGCTTGAATGCGTGCGAGCGCGCCGGCAGGCGCGGCCGCGGTCTCGCCGCGAACCTGGCGACGTTTCTCAGCCGCTCAGGATCGGCCGCGGAACCCCGCGTGCTTTTCGTGCCACTTCGGGCCCGGGCCTCGCATGTAGTGCAATTCGGGCTTGTACGCACCGAATGCTAATCCGAGGCGGCGCAGCAGTTCGAGGGCGCCGAAAAAAAGCACGACCCCGCCGACAAAAATGAAGGCTAGCAGCATGTCCGTCCCCTTGTGGGACGGAAAAAAGCGGCCGCTCGTGGCGATATCGTGACCGAAATCGTAAAAAACGGGCAGGACCGTGGGTGATTATTTGGAAATGGAACCGTCTCGGTACCGTGGTGCCTTACGCCGCGTGAAATCGAGTGGAAAGAGGCCCAAACCGGCATGAAATAAGGTCATCCCGCCTTGGCTTTTGCTTGAGCATGTTCTTTTTCCGAAAACCGGTACCCGCCCCGCATCAAGTGCGGGGCAGGCTTTTTCGGGATCATGCTCGAGCGCAAGATTCGCCAAGTCGGGCAGCTAGTGTCCCGATTACGAAGTTCGCCCGAGTTTGCCGCACGCCCGAAGCGAACTTCGTAATCGAAGGACACTAGCAACTCTATAATTCTAGTGCCGCTTAGAACCCGAAGTTCGCAATCGGACTCGCGGCAATTGTGGTGCGAACTTCGGGTTCGCGGCACTAGTGTAGCGTGGTACGTTGACGGTGAATCATGAACGAATCCGGTTTCGCGCTGTTCGATACGGCTATCGGAAGGTGCGCCATCGCCTGGGGCGAGCGCGGCCTTCTCGGCGTGCAGCTGCCTGAGGGGGACACGGCGCGCACGCGCGCCCGCATGCGCCGTCGTTTTCCGGCCGCGCGCGAAAGCTCACCGCCGGCGGACGTGCGGCGCGCGATCGAGGGCATCGTCGCCCTCATCGCCGGCGAGGCGATCGATTTCTCCGCCGTTGCGCTCGACATGGAGGGCCTGCCCGCATTTCATCGCCGCGTCTACGAGGTGGCGCGCGCGATCTCCTGCGGCGCGACGTTGACCTACGGCGACATCGCGAAGCGCCTCGGCGTGCCTGGCGAGGCCCGCGAGGTAGGCGAAGCACTCGGGAAGAACCCCTTCCCGATCATCGTGCCGTGTCATCGCGTGCTCGCCGCGGGTGGCAAGCTCGGCGGCTTCTCGGCGCCGGGCGGCGTCGCCACCAAGCGCCGGCTCCTCGCCATCGAAGGCGCGCGGGCGACCACGGGTCCCGATCTTTTTGACCGTATGGCGGCGGTTAAGTAGATTCGGACAAACCCAGAATTTCGTGACGCCATGCCAGCCCTCACGCTTCTCGAGCGCGAAGCGCTTTCGGTGATCGACTATCGCTGCGACGCACGCCCCGCCGAGCGGCCGGCGGTCGAGCAGCACGGCACCTATTCGCTCTCCTATGTGCGCAAGGGCAGCTTCGGTTATCGCGTGCGCGGCGAGGCATTCGATCTGGTGGCGGGCTCGGTTCTCATCGGCCGCCGCGGCGACGAATACGTCTGCACCCACGACCACGTCTGCGGCGACGAGTGCCTGTCGATCCAACTTTCGCCGGCCCTCGCCGAAACGGTCGGCCGCCGGGCCGCACTTTGGCGCACGGGCTGCCTGCCGCCGCTCGCCGAGCTGGGGGTGCTAGGCGAACTGGCGCAGGCGGCGGCCGACGGCCGCAGCGACATCGGGCTCGAGGAAGCCGCGCTGCTGTTTGCGATGCGCCTCGTCGAAATCGTCGCCGGCGAGAAGCGCACGCCACTCCCCGTACGTGAGCGCGACCGCCGTCGCGCCGTGGAGGCGGCGCTGCGCATCGATGCGGCTTGCGATCAGGCGATCGATCTTGCGCGCGCAGCGAGGGACGCGGGACTGAGCCCGTTTCATTTCCTGCGGCTGTTCGCGCAGGTGCTGGGCGTCACGCCGCACCAGTATCTGGTGCGCTCGCGTCTGCGCCGCGCCGCGCGCCTGCTCGCGGACGATGAGCGCCCGATCACTGACGTAGCCTTTGACGTCGGGTTCGGCGATCTTTCCAATTTCGTGCGCACGTTCCATCGCGCCGCCGGCGTATCGCCGCGCCGCTTCCGCCGCGCCGCCAAAGGCGACCGCAAGATTTTCCAAACTCGCCTTGCCGCCTTCGAAGCGGTCTATTTGCGATAGCAAGACTCGCACGGATTGCGCGCGGCGATTAAGATCGGAGCATGGCCATCGGATCGATCGGCGGCATCGTATGCCGCGATCGCCATCGACGCGACGCCAAGTCAAGCGATGTCTACGCCCGCGATTGCGTCTTGCCGCAACGGAACGGGAGGATTGTAGATCGGCGCTACGACCTCTGTCAGAGAACCATCGCTCACAGGTGTCTGCGTGCAGGCGAGCACGTTAACTTCAACTTGGCCGTCAAAAATGTTCTCCCGATCATTACGAAAGTTGCGCCGGTTGAATGGATTTGCGATGTGCCAGTACAGTCGATAGCCGAGCGACTTCAGCAATTCGTAGATCGCGGGAAAGTCCGGATGACGTTCCTGCGTCTGCTCGAAATAGAGAACCGGATGCAACGAGCGGATCGTCTCCACTGCCCCGCAAAGTACCTCGTATTCCATCATCTCAACGTCGATCTTGATGAGATCGCATCGTTGTAAGCTGAGAGAATCCAAGGTGATTGCGGCTAATGTCGTTTCCGCTATTCCCGCAGCATGACGATAGCCGCCATCCGTCACCGCCTGTTTGAAATTCGCAAGGCCCATGTCCTTCGGCTCGCCGCCCACGCGACATCTCACCAGTGCGGGCGTGGAGCTGGCGATGGCATTGAGTTGAACGATATTTGTCAGGCCATTTTGAAGAGCGTTGAAGCAAAGCAGCGCGTGCGCGACCGGAACCGCCTCTATTGCGATCACGGCGCCGTCAGCACCAACCATCCGTGCAAAGGCGATCGCATGCGTGCCGATGTTGGCGCCAACATCGAGAACGAGGCCACCTTTCGGGATGAACTGCTTGAGTAATGCCAGTTCGACTTCCGCCCATTCTCCATATTTTTCCAGAAAGCGCCCGATGTCGCGATCGCCGCGGAAATGGGCAAAACGCCCGTGGCGGCAGTCGTAGATTTCGATGGTCGGCCAAAGCATCGGTCCTCCGGCAGGCCCTGCCATTTGAGCAATCAAGATCCGGTTGTGTGGTCCTGATTGGAATCCCACCATGAGCATTGCAGTTCCCCCGCCACCTGAGAAGTCGCCTGCGTGCGCAGCGCCGCGCGCGACGCCGCGCTCGACGTTAGTTTTCCAATTCGATAGATGGTCGTGCGGGACGCTCAGGCGAACTTCGGAATCGGGACACTGGTCGGCATGCACATCGGATTGATCGGCGGCATCGGCCCGGCGGCCACCGACTATTACTATCGCGGCTTGATCGAAGGGCACGCGGCGGCCGAGGACGCGGCGGCCGGGCGCCGTCTCGAGCTGACGATAGCGCATGCCGACGCGCGCGAACTGGTCGCGAACCTGGGGCAGGACCGGCGGGACGCCCAAGCCGCGGCGTTCCTGCCGCTGGTCGAGCGTTTGCAGGCAGCCGGTGCGCAGGCCGTCGCGGTCACCTCAATGGGCGGCCACTTCTGTATCCGCGAGCTCGAAGCGCAGTCGCCGCTGCCGGTCATCAACGTGCTCGGCGCGCTCAATGCCGCGATCGCCGCGCGGCGGCTCGCGACGGTCGGCCTCATCGGCACCCGCACGGTGATGGATAGTCGCGCTTACGGCGCGATCGCCGCGGCGCAGGTGCTGCTGCCCGACGAGCCGGAGCGCGAAGCGGTGCATCGCGCCTATGTGGAGATGGCGGTCCCCGGCCGGGTCACGCCGGCGCAGCGCGAGGTGTTCTTCGCCGCCGGACGTGCGCTGACGGCGCGCGGCGCCGAGGCGATCGTGCTCGGCGGCACCGACCTGTTCCTCGCCTTCGACGGCGCGGACGGCGGGTTTGCCACGCTCGACTGCGCGCGGGTGCACGTCGAGGCGATATTGGCGCGGTCGTTCGGCGAAGGCTGACGCGCAACTGGAGCCGCTATCATATGCCCGGGTTCGTAGACATTCTCAACGATGTTGAGCTGGCTGGTTGGTCCGTCAAGGCTGACAATGGAGAGGCTGATTGGGTCGCAATATACATCGGCGATCAGCAAATCGCGCGAATATTTTGCAATCTTCCCAGGCCTGATGTTCAAGCGGCCGGTATCGGCCGCGGGCAAGGTGGATTTAGATATTTTTTCCCGGACGACAGACATCTTACAAATAAGGTTGGTGTCCGATCGCTTTCGACAGGAGAAGAGATTCCGGTGACCAAGACGTGCTTGGACTCGCTATCGTTCAGAACCAGGCCGTGGCTCAATGACGCGTTCTTTGCCGAGGATATTTACGCCCTCGCTCCTATTTCTTTGGTCGCCGACCCGATCGGCGATAGAGCACCCCGCGTTACCAAGACACAGATCAATCAGCTCACCTTCACGGCGCAGGTACTCGCGCCGCGCGGGGCTGTTATCGGTATCGTCCCCGCCGAGGCGGACATAGAGGGTCTGACGGTGGCTCCTATTGCCACCAAGGAAACTCCCATCCGCGAACTTCCCAGCAGTGCGCCCAGTATCCGAGAAATCGAATTCCGATTTAGCGTGACCATGCCCACGGCCAGGAGATACATTGCGTTCCACCTTATCGATCAGAGCCCGAATTCACCTTGTTTCGGAGAAAAGCCGGTCAACCCTGTTGCCTCCCTCTGCGCCCCGCTCGGGGACGATTGGCTGGTTGCGCCAAATCAGCAAAACGTCGAGCGCACTTGCGGAGATTGTTCCTTGCAGCTTTTTAGATTGAGCGGCGTCACGGCTGCCTACCAAATCCGCTCGCTCGCACAGAAGTTCCTTGCCGGCCAAGCGCATATCACAATTCTCGATTGGGGCGTTGGATGTGCCCGGGTAGCCGCTCCGCTGAAACGGGCGATGATGCCGGACGCGCGCGTGCTCGGAGTTGATGTCGATGGCGTCAATGTAAATTGGTGCAAGGAGAATGTTTCAGACATTCATGTTGCTCTTGCGGATTTCTTTCCACCGTTGGAAATCGATACCGCGTCGGTGGATTTAATTTACGGCATTTCTGTCATGACTCACCTGACCGAAGGAGCTCAGCTGGCGTGGCTGAAGGAGCTTCGCCGGATACTCAAGCCGGGTGGCATCTGCATCCTGAGCACGCATGGCAACTTCGCATTAGCCAAGGCAAACTACCCGGATCCATCGGTAGCCAAGCAGATACATCAACGCGGAATCACCGATATAGTCCCCGACAGTAATTTGGGATCAAAGCTGAACCTAAGAGATTATTACAGAGCGACTTTTCAGACGCGTCGCCAAGTGGAAGAACAGTGGTCCTATTATTTGAAAATAGTCGCGTATTATCCTGCCGGTTTTCACGCGCTTCAAGACATCGTCATTTTGCGCAAGGAATGAACCCGTCTTCCCGAGCTGTCATGCGCACCGCCGCAAGGCCTCACCACGAACCCTGTTGCCGCTGATAATAGTAACGGTCGTCCTGGCGCTGGTACCAGCCGTTCTGCCGCTGATCGGAGGGCCGGCCACCGCGCCGGGGCGCATTGCCATACTGGGAGTTCCAGCCGTTCTGGCGATTGAAGTCCGAGCCGTTCTGGCGATTGGAGTCCCAGCCGAAAAAGTTGCCCCAGAAGCCGCCGTCAGGGCTCGCGACTCTGACAACCGGCGAGCGCGGGCGGTTGGCGATGCCGCCCTTTGGCTGGTTATTGAGCACCACGACGAACTCCGTGCGATAGTTGGTCTCGCTGTGCAGCGGCTCGTCCGAGATCGTGATCGAGGATCGCGGTAACGCGGTCGGTCCAATGCGATCGAGCACGTCCTGCGGAATCGTGATGCGGTCGAGCGCGTTCGTGGCGTCGTCGCCACTGTCGATCGTGACCGCAGTCCAGCGCAGCCCCGCGCCGGCACGCGCCACCGCCGTGAACACGTGGGTGCCAAGCGGCCGGTCGGGATCACGGATCGTGATCGGCACCTCGATGGTCGCGTCGAACATTTCGCCGCCGCCTGGTGCCGGTTTTCCCGTGCCGCGCCGCACATACAGCTTCTGGGTTGCGCGGCTGATGAAAACCGAGACCGGCTCGAGCGCGAGACCGGCCTCGCGCGCAGCCTTGGCTGCGTCGGCCTTTTTGGCCTCGGCGGCCTTGAGAGCGTCCTTGGCGGCCGCGGCGGCATCGAGTTTCGTCTTCGCGTCGGCCTTGGCCGTGTCGACCTGCTGCTCCGCTTCCGCGGCCTTGGCGGCGGCCTTGTGCTTTTGCTCCTCCGCCCGCGCTCTGGCCTGATCGGTCCTGGCGGCGGCGAGCACCTTCTCGGCGTGGGCAAGTTCGGCCTCGGCGCGGGTCTTGACCGCTTCGAGCTTGCGCAGGGACAGCGTGAGCGGCGCCGCCTCGCGGGCCGCTGCCACGTCGGCGCGCTTCGCCGCATCGGCCGCCTTGGCGGCAGCGTCCGCCTCTCGGGCGAGCGCTTCGGCATGCGCCGGCGCAGCCGCGATCGCGTCGGGCTTCGGCACGAATAGCGCCGGATGGGAAAACTCGACCGGCTCCGCGTCGTTGGGCGATATGATCACGCGCATGCCGATGCGCGTTTTGTCGAACAGCCTCTCGGCAAAGCCGTAGGGCATCCGGATGCAGCCGTGCGAGGCCGCATACCCGGGCAGCGGCCCACCGTGCAGCGCGACGCCATTCCAGGTGATGCGCTGCATATTCGGCATCCAGGCATCGTCGTAAAGGCTCGAGTGGTGATCCTTCTCCTTCTCGAGAACGGCGAAGATGCCAGCCGGGGTCTCGCGCCCGGTCGTGCCGGTAGATACCGGCGCGCGCAGGATCCAGCCCTCGGCATCGTAGAACGTCACCTTCTGGCTCTTGATCGACACGATCGCCATGATCGGCTCACCGGCCTCGCGCGGGGCCGTCGCCTCGATACTGCGTTCGGGACGCTCCCGCTTGGCGGCGTCGGCGGGTGGCGCCGCGGTCAGCGCCGTCAGCGCGACCGTGGCCGCAAGGGTCACAACGGCGGCTGCCCCCCATCGCCGGACCGGCTCGGCGGATCGCGCCGTGAAGAATCGATTTGTCATGGCATTCCCCCGTCCCGGGCGTCGGCCCAAGCGAATCCTCCCTTACTTCAATCCCGTTTTGCGACCCGCGGTCAATAACTTCCGGCCTAGTCACAGCGCATGTGTGCCAAAAAGCATGCACGTCGTAGTGCCGTGGGCACACAGCCGTCCCTCGCTGTCGAGGAGGCGCGCTTCCGCTGTGGCAGTCTTGCCGCCCATGTGAACCACGGTCCCGACAGCGCGCAGCGGGCCGCTGTCGTGTTTGATCGCGCGCACGTAATTCACCTTGATCTCGAGGGTGGTGTAGCCGCGCCCCTGGGGCAGCAGGGAGTGCACCGCGCATCCCATGGCGGAGTCGAGCAGAGTCGCCGCGAGCCCGCCGTGCACGACGCCGATCGGGTTGTACTGATGCTCGCCGGTTTCCGCGCTGAACACCACCCGCCCCTCCGCGACCTCTTCTAGGTCGAAGCCGAGCAGCAGCGCGATCGGCGGTGGCGGAAGCTTCCCGTCGGCGACCGCGCGCAAATATTCGATGCCGCTGAGATTCGCCCCGGCGCGCGCGGAAACAAGCGGGTCCTCCCACGTGACCGTGCGCGTGCGCACGGAAGCGGTCGCGGCGACTGGCTGGACGATCTGATCCATCTTCAACTCCGTTTCATCCCGCCTGAGCCGCGTCGGCGTGACTGGCGCGGGCGCCGGGGCCCGGCCGCGTGCGCACGTTATGAGCATCGACCGGGCCGCCGCAGTGCGAGCAGACGACGACCGGGTCAAACACCTGGCCGCAGTCGCGGTGCTCGAGCAGCACCGGCCGCCCGCCTTGGCCGGCCATGTGGGTGTCGCCCCAGCGCACGAGCGCGAGCAGCACCGGCTGCAGGTCGAGGCCCTTGGGGGTGAGCCGGTATTCGTAGCGGCGCGGGCGCTCTTGGTAAGGCACGCGGCGCAACACGCCGAGGGAAACGAGCTTGCGCAGCCGATCGGCGAGCACATGCCGGGTGATCCCGAGCCGCTTCTCGAAATCCTCGAACCGGCGCACCCGCATGAAGCAGTCGCGCAGAATCAGGATGGTCCAGCGGTCGCCGATCACCGAGACCGTGCGCGCCACCGAACAGGCTTCCGTCTCCAGTTCATCCCAGCGCATGGCTCACATTCCTTGCCTGCTCAGCTTGGCCGATTGACACGTTCTTTTTTAGAACTTACTCTCACTTTAGTCAAGGTTCTTTTTCGGAACTTTGGGAGACGGTTCATGACCGATGCGACCCTGGCTGCCCGCCCCGACGGCCTGCCGGCCGCCGAATTCGCCATGGATGCGCGCACGCGCGGGCTCATCGAAGCGCCGGTCCTGCCGATGCTGCTGCGGCTGGCCGCCCCCAACGTGCTGGTCATGCTGGCCCAGGCCGCGACCGGGCTGATCGAGGCCTATTTTGTCGGCAAACTCGGGACCGACGCGCTCGCCGGCGTGGCGCTGGTGTTTCCCGGCCTTATGCTGATGCAGATGGTTTCGGCGGGCGCCATGGGCGGCGGCATTTCCTCGGCCATCGCCCGCGCGCTTGGCAGCGGCCGCCGCGCCGATGCCGACGCCTTCGTCGCCCATGCGCTCGTGATCAGCCTCGCGCTCGGCGCATTCTTCACCTTCGCGCTCATCGCCGGCGGGCCGCGGCTCTACCGCCTGCTCGGCGGCCACGGCGGCGCGCTCGAAGCGGCGCTCGTCTATTCCAACGTGGTGTTTGCCGGCGCGACGCTGCTGTGGCTCTTCAACACGCTGGCGAACGTGCTGCGCGGGACCGGCAACATGCTGGTCCCGGCCGTCGTCACCTGTGCGGGCGCGATCGTGCTGGTGCCGCTCTCCCCATCGCTGATCTTCGGCTGGGGCCCTTTCCCGCGCCTCGGCGTGGCCGGCGGCGGGGTGGCGATCGTTGCTTATTACACCATCGGCGCCGGCATGCTCGCCGCCTATATCTGGAGCGGGCGCAGCGTGCTGCGGCCGAAGCTGCGCGTGCGCCTGCGCTGGCCGATGTTCCGCGAAATCCTGCAAGTCGGCGCGGTGGCGGCGCTCACCTCGCTGCTCACCAATCTCACGATCGGCATCACCACCGGCCTGGTCGGCGCGCACGGGCCGGCAGCCATCGCCGGCTTCGGCGTCGGGTCGCGGCTCGAATATTTGCTCGTCCCCCTCGCCTTCGGCCTCGGCGCGCCCCTTGTGGCGCTGGTCGGCACCAACATCGGGGCCGGCCGTCGCGACCGCGCGCTGCGCATCGCCTGGATCGGCGCCGCCGTTGCATTCGTGATGACCGAGACGATCGGACTTCTTGGCGCCGCGTTTCCCGAGGCCTGGCTCACGCTGTTCGACCGCGATCCGGCGATGCTCGCCGCCGGGACCGCTTACCTGCGCGCGGTCGGTCCCTTCTATGGTTTCTTCGGTCTCGGCTTGGCGCTCTACTTCGCCTCCCAAGGCGCCGGCCGCCTCATGTGGCCGCTCGTTGCCGGCGTCGTCCGGCTGGTGGTTGCGGTCGGCGGCGGCTGGCTCATGCTGCGGTGGACGGGCGACCTCTCGGGCGTGTTTCTGGCGCTCGGTGCCGGGCTCGCCGCTTACGGCGTGATCATCGCCGCCGCGGTCAAGGCGGGCGTATGGTTCCCAAACAGTCGGAGCAACATGTGACGCAGCGAAACGCGACGGCGGCGGTGATCGGCGCGGGCGATTTCATCGGCGGTGCCATCGCCAAGAAATTCGCCGCGGAGGGCTTCACCGTGTTCGCCGGCCGGCGCAACGGCGAGAAGCTCGCGCCGCTGGTGTCGGCGATCGAGGGCGCCGGCGGCCGCGTCGTCGCCCGCTCGCTCGACGCGCGCAAGAAGGACGACGTCACCCAATTCCTCCGCGAGGCGGACGCCCACGCGCCGCTCGAAATATGCGTGTTCAACATCGGCGCCAACGTCAATTTCCCCATCACCGAGACGACCGAGCGGGTGTTCCGCAAGGTGTGGGAGATGGCCTGCTACGCGGGCTTCCTCGCCGGCCGCGAGGCGGCGCGTCTGATGCTCGCGCGCGGCAGAGGCGCGATCTTCTTCACGGGCGCCACCGCCAGCATGCGCGGCGGTATCGGTTACGCCGCCTTCGCCAGCGCCAAGGCGGGCCTGCGCGCCGTGGCGCAGAGCATGGCGCGCGAACTCGGGCCGAAGAATATCCACGTCGCCCATCTCGTCATCGATGCCGGCGTCGACACCGCCTTCGTGCGCGAGCGCATCCGCCAGCGCGGCGGCGAGGAGGCGCTCGAGAAGCTCCCGCCCGATCAGCTGATGAATCCGCAGTCGATCGCCGAGACCTATTGGCTTCTTTACAACCAGCCACGCGACGCCTGGACGTTCGAACTCGACCTGCGTCCCTACCGGGAGGTTTGGTGACCATGGCCCTGGTGGAATTTCACTTCGACTTCGGCAGCCCCAACGCTTATCTCGCCCACCTGGTTATTCCCGAGATCGAGAAACGCACCGGCACGCCGTTCGAATACGTGCCTGTCCTGCTCGGCGGCGTGTTCAAGCTCACCAACAACCGCTCGCCTATCGAGAGCTTCCAGGGTGTCAAGAACAAGCTCGAATATCAGCGGCTGGAGACGCAGCGCTTCATCCGCCGCCACGCCATCACGCGCTTTGCCATGAACCCGTTCTTTCCCGTCAACACGCTCATGATCATGCGCGGCGCGGTCGCCGCGCAGATGGAACGCGTATTCGACCGCTACGTCGCGGAAGTGTTCCGCCACATGTGGGCGGAGCCGAAGAAGATGGACGATCCGGCGATCGCGCGCGCCGCGCTCGATCAATCCGGCCTCGACGGCGCGCGCCTCATCGCCATGACGCAGGAACCCGCGGTCAAGGACCGGCTGCTCGCCAACACGCAGCGCTCGGTCGAGCGCGGCGCCTTCGGCTCGCCCACCTTCTTCGTCGGCGACGCCATCTTCTTCGGCAAGGACCGCCTGCGCGAGGTGGAGGAGGAAATCCTGGGCTCGACGCTCCCGTAGAGCGTTTCCATAATACCTATTATGCATCTGTTGCACAATAGCCTAGTTGACATTGCGCAGTAATTGCACTATTTGCCCTCGTAGTGCAGAGTAGCGAATGCCTACGATCGTCCGCCTTCGCAACGCGAAGATCTGCATCTACGCGGACGACCACAACCCACCGCATTTCAATCTGCGTGGCCCAAATTCGAACGCGAATATCAACTTTCGAACGTTCGAAATTATGAAAGGCAGCGGGTCACGAGCGGACTTGGCGGAAGCAAAAGAATGGGTGAACCGCTACGGCAATCGGCAAGCGCTGCTGGATGTGTGGAGCCGGCTCAATGACCGCGACTGAAAGAATCGACTCCGGCATTCCGATGCCGCTGGTCGCCAGCGTGCGTCCTGTCGATCACGAAAACAGGCTGGTCGAAGTGACTTGGGCCGATGGAAACAGACGGGGAAGAAAGGACGTAGTGGATCTTTCACCTCTCATCGACACGCATCAATTCTATCGTCCGCTCAGAAATGATCCGGCCTTGTTTGACACCATTCATCTCGTGGACAACGGGGAAGCCGTGGGTTGGGGGGACGATTCGATCGACATGTCCGCGGATAGCATCGAGCGCTTAGCCGCGGAGGCAATGAGGCCGGAGGATTTCCGCGCGTTTCTCGCGCGCAACAATCTCACCCAAGAGCAGGCGGCTACAATCCTCGGCCGCAGCCGCCGCCGTATCGCGTCATATGCGAACGAGGGAGGCATTCCCCGCATCGTCGCGTTGGCATGCCGTGGTTATGAAGCCGGAGTTGTCGCCCGACAGGCTTTTTCACAGATTTCGTTCGGCGCCACTGCGGGCTTTGCCTCGCCAAGCGCGGAATGGGACGCGGAGCAACACGTTAGCGTCAAATACTCGCGCCCTAGGCGCTAGTGCAGCTATTCTGATCATTTCCGGTTCCCCCCACCCGGCCGCGCGCTGCGCGCGCGTCCACCCTCCCCCTACGGGTCCCCTACGGGGGAAGGATGAACCTCACCCCTTATCCCTCACCCATCTTATGATGTGCTGCGCCACGGCGACCAGCGCGCCGTCCTGTTTGACCACCTTGATGTCGGCGCGCGATTGCCGCTTCACCGGATCGATCTCGGTGATCGTGTAGGTGAGCGAGACCGTGTCGCCGATGAACACCGGCCCGAGGAAGCGCACGCGGTCATAGCCGAGCGAAACCGGTGTCTCGTCGCCGGCGGTGCCGGCGCATTTGTCGATCATCATGGTCGAGCAGGTCGACATGTAGCCGACGAGAAGCGCGCCGTGGGCGATGCGGTGCTTGTATTTCGAGCCCGCCATGTACTGCTCGTTGACGTGGTTGACCGAGAAGTCGCCGGTGATGCCGGCGAACAGATAAATGTCGGTCTCGCCCACGGTTTTGGCGAAGCTCACGCTGTCGCCGGCCTTCACGTAGAACTCGCTCATCGCCCCTCCCCTGCATTTTTTCATGGAGCATGATCTTTTCCGAAAACCGGTACCCACTTTTCGGAATCATGCTCGCACGACGCCCTCGCGCGCGAGCGCTGCGATCTCGTCGACGCCGAGCCCAATCTCGCCGAGCACCTCGCGCGTGTGCGCGCCGAGCGGCTGCGGGGCCAAGCGCACCTCGGCGGCCTCGCCATCGTAGCGCACCGGATGGTTGACGAGCGTCACCGGTGCGCCGCTTTTGCCCGCGCCCGCGACGGTCACGAGCGAGCGCATGTGCGCGACCTGCGGGTCGGCGCGGATGCCGGCGTAATCCTGCACCCGCGCGTGCCACACGTCGGCGCGTTCGAGCCCCGCGATCCAGGCCGCGGTCGGCGCGCTCGCAAGCCGCTGCGCGATCAGGTCGCCGATCTCGTCCTTGCGCTCCCAGGCGTCGCGCTCGGAAAAGGCGGCAAGCCGCGGCTCGCCGATCGCCTCGGCGACTTTCGCCAGCGGCGAGAGCGAGAGCGCCAAATGCCCGTCCGCGGTCGGATACACCCCGTAAGGCGCCGCGTAGTACCAGCCGGCGACGTGGCGCGGCGCCTGCACCGACGGCTTCTCGGCCGCGTTGAGCCAAGCCGTCAGCGACTCGGCCTGCAGGTCGAGCGCCGCCTGCATGAGACTCACGTCCACCCGGCAGCCCTTGCCGGTGCGCGCGCGCCGCACCAGCGCCGCAAGAATGCCGAGCGCGAACAGCGCGGCGCCGTGGTGGTCGATCGCCGATACGCCGACCGGCCGCGGGCCCGACGCCGCCTGCCCGGTGATCGCCATCATGCCGAACAGCGCCTGCGCCAGCAGGTCCTGCCCCGGCCGCTTGGCGTAGGGGCCGTCGGGACCGTAACCGGTCGCCGACGCGTAGATCAGCGATGGGTTGCGCTCTTTGAGCGCGTCATAGCCGAGGCCGAGCTTCTCCATCACGCCGGGCCGGAAATTTTCCGTCACCACGTCGGCGCGCTCGACAAGGCGCAGCGCGATGTCGCATCCCTTCGGCGATTTGAGATCGAGCGCGATGTTGCGCTTATTCCGGTTGGCGCAAAGGTGCAGCATGCTTTGCCCGTCGTGCCAGATGTCGCCGCCCGACCAATGGCGCTGCCAGGCGCCGTCCGCGGGCTCGACCGCGATCACGTCGGCGCCGAGGTCGCCGAGCATCTGGATGCCCATGGGCCCGAGCAGAAAATGATTGAAGCTGACGACGCGAATGCCGGCGAGCAGATCGAGCATGCGGAGTCCTCAGGGCAGCCTGAATGAGCACGGTGCGTTCCCTCCCTCGCGTGCGGCCGCGTGCGGGGGAGGGTTAGGGAGGGGGAAGTGCGTATCACATCCGCAGGCCCCACACCTGCGCTAAACTCCTTCTGCGATGGAAAATGAACCCACAGGTACATCCGCCGACGTGCCCGCACATTCCGGCGATGTCCCGACGGCGCGGGTCACCTTGCTCGAACTCTTTCTGCTGTTCTCGCAGCTCGGCCTGTCGAGTTTCGGCGGCGCGGTCTCGGCATGGGTGCATCGCGCCTTCGTCGAGCGGCGGGAGTTGATCGGCGAGGCGGAGTTTGCCGCCGCCCTGGGGCTGGCGCGGATCATACCGGGAGCAAACGTCGTCAACCTCGCGGTCATGCTCGGCCATCGCCTGCGCGGCGCTGCCGGCGCGATCGCGGCTGGACTGGGGCTGATCCTGGGCCCGACCCTCGTTGCCATCGCGCTCATGATCGCTTACCGCCGATGGGGCGGATCGCCGGGCTCGCGTGCCCTGCTCGAAGGCGCCGCCGCCGCGTCGGTCGGGCTCCTCATCGCGATGGGGCTTGCCGCCGGCGCCTATCTTATCGGCATCGGGACGAAATCAGAGCGTGATGACGTTTCTTCGAATCGTCATCACGCTCCATCTTTTTGGAGCATGATCTTTTTCCGAAAACCGGTTTCCACTTTTCGGGATCATGCTCTATGGACTTGGCGCAACGCCGCCAACACGGCCCTGATCGGCGCGGTGTTCATCCTCATCGGCGTGCTGCATTTCCGGATGGTGCCCACCGTCCTGGTTCTGACACCGGCGAGCATCGCACTCGCCTATCTGTTCCCCCTGCCACGGGATTAGTCCCATGCCCGCGGACGCGAAAACACTCGCCACCCTCGCGCTCGTTTTCGCGCCGCTCTCGCTGGTGTCGGTGGGCGGCGGCTCGTCGATCATCGCCGAGATGCAGCACCAAGCGGTGGCGGTGCATCATTGGACGACGCAACGCGAGTTCACCGATCTCTTCGCCATCGCGCGCGCCGCCCCCGGGCCCGGCATGCTGCTTGCGACCTTGATCGGTTTTATCACGGCGGGATGGCTCGGCGCCGTGGTGGTGACGCTCGCGTTTTTTCTTCCCTCATCGCTCCTGATGTACGTCACCGTTTCAATCTTCAATCGCTGGCGCGGCTCGACGTGGCATCGGGCCATTGAAGCCGGACTCGCTCCGATCGCCATCGGACTCATTCTCGCGGGAGCCTTTGCGGTTCTCACCACCGAGGGCAGCGGTGTGCTCGCCTGGGTGCTCGCGCTCGCGGTGACGGTGTTCCGGATGTGGCGGCCCAGCCTTCATCCGCTTGTTCTCATCGGCCTCGGCGCCGCCGTGTTTGTTGTCGCCCACACGTTCGCATAGTTCGCACTCTCCAGCCGGCTTCGTTCAGCGATGAGTGAAGCGCGGCGGCTCCTTGGCAAAGAAGGCGCGCACGCCCTCGCGGCAATCGGCGGATTCGAAGGCGCGTTGGCTTAAGCGCAGAGAAGCCTGCACCGCCTCCTCTCCCGGCCGATCAAACGCCATGTCGACGGCCGCTTTGCACGCCGCAAGGCCGACCGCGGGTTTTCCCGCAAGCGTCCGCGCCATGGCGAGCGCGACCGCGCGCGCCTCGCCCGCCGGCACCACGCGATTGACGAGGCCCCAGGCCAGCGCGGTTTCGACCTGCACCGGCTCGCCGAAAAACATCATCTCCTTGGCGCGGCCCTCGCCGATCCGCCGCGTCACGCGCACCGGCCCGCCGCTGCCGGGAAAGATACCGAGGTTGATCTCGGGAAGCGCAACGCGAGAGCCCTCTTCCGCCACGATGAGGTCACAGCAGACCGCGAGTTCGAGCCCCCCGCCGAAGGCGAGCCCGTTGAGCGCCGCGATCGTCGGCTTGGGGAAATCGTCGACGCGGCTGTAGGCCTCGTTCTCGAGCGCGAGCTTCTGCGGCACCACCACGCCCGGCGCCATCATGCGCGTGAATTCCTTGATATCGGAGCCGGCGCAGAACGCCTTGCTGCCCGATCCGGTCAGCACCATTACGCGCACCGCTTCGTCCGCCGCCAGCCGGGCGACCAGTTCGTTGAGCTGGCGCGTCATCTCCAACGTTACGAGGTTGAGCGGCGGATTGTTGAGCGTGACCAGCGCCACGCCGTCCGCGACGCTGCACAACACGGGTTCGCTCGGCATGATTCGTTCCTCCCCGGTGGAAGTCCGTTATTGCGAGGCGCCCCGAAAGGGCGCCGACGCAATCCAGGGAAGTGCGGAAAGCCCTGGATGCTTCGCTTCGCTCGCAATGACAGGCAGTTAGGTCACCAAAAGCACGGTTCTGGGGATATGTCAGATTTTCCAAGCGCGCCAAAATTCGGGCCACAATTTGCCGCGAATGCCTGTAAGCTTGCGCACCGTCAAACGGCGCTGGGGTCGGCGGGGAAGTGGGGAGAGTAGAGACGGTCCCGATCGTGCGGGGATCGGGGGGATGGGGACGACGACCGGGACCGCTACCTTTCGTGGGGGAAAGGCAGGTCATTATACGCCGGTCGTCGTCAACCCACCAGAAAAGATTACCGAATAGTTAACGTTAACCGCCCGCCGCTCGGCGGGTTTTGCCGTTTTATGGGCTAGTTCCCGCCGCGACCCTGGCCGCAGTAGGTCCAGCGGCCGTAGCCCTCGTCCTGGATGCAGCCGTAGCTCGAGATGAACACGCCCGGCCGCGCCTCGATCATGTGCGCCGGCGCGAAGCTCGAGTCTGGGCCGCGGGCCACGGCCGCCGCGTGCGGGTGCCGGGCGTAGCGTGG
>JAFAUQ010000010.1 GCA_019243195.1 Hyphomicrobiales bacterium | reverse complement strand
GGTGTCGATCCGCAAGTTTTCCAAGAAGCCTTACAACCTGCGCAAGCTCATCGACGTCGGCGCGATCCGCACACAAATGGCCGAGCTGCTCGCCGCCGCCGTGAAGGCGCGCGTGACCTTGATCATTTCCGGCGGCACCGGCTCGGGCAAGACCACGATGCTCAACGCGCTCTCGGCGTTCATCTCCGAGAAAGAGCGCCTCGTCACCATCGAGGACGCGGCCGAACTGCAGCTCCAGCAGCCGCACGTCGGCCGCATGGAGACGCGGCCGCCCAACATCGAGGGCAAAGGCGAAATCCGCCAGCGCGAGCTGGTCAAGAACGCGCTGCGCATGCGGCCCGACCGCATCATTCTCGGCGAGTGCCGCGGCGAGGAAGCCTTCGACATGCTCCAGGCCATGAACACCGGCCACGAAGGATCGATGGCGACGGTCCACGCCAACACGCCGCGCGATGCGCTCTCGCGGCTCGAGCAGATGATCGGCATGGCCGGCCTGCCGATGACGGTGTCGAGCATCCGCGGCCAGATCGCCGCCGCAATCCGCTGCATCGTGCAGCTTCAGCGCCTCTCCGACGGCAAACGTGTCGTCACCAGCATCGCCGAGATCACCGGGCTCGAGAGCGACATCATCCAGATGCAGGAAATCTTCAAGTTCGTGCGCACCGGGACCGGCGAGAACGGCGCCGTGGAGGGGCACTTCCAGGCCACAGGCATCCGCCCGCGCTTCCTGCACGAACTTGCCGCCCAAGGCATCACGGTGCCGGCGAGCCATTTCGACCCGACCAAGCCGCTGTGAGATAGTGTGAACTGAGATGTCTTTCCTGTTTGAAGGTGATTATCTGTTCTACCTGTTCGCGGCCGCTTCGACGGTGATGTTCGTCGAGGCGGTTTATCTTCTTTGCTTTTCGACCCATTCATATCGCAGCAGCATCAATCGCCGCCTGCGCCTGATGAAGGACCAGCCCAATCGGGAGAACGTGCTGATCCAGTTACGGCGCGAGCGCGGACTCACCGGCGGCGGCAGTTACGCGATGCGCATCCTCTCGCTCAACCGGCTGGTGCTGCAGTCCGGTTTGACGCTGGGGCTGGGGCGCATCGTGCTGGTCGCGCTCGCGGCCGCGGCATTGGTGTTCTTCCTGGTGTGGACCGTGCGCGACGATCTATTCGAGGCGAGCCTGGTCTCGCTCGCCGGCGCGGCCGTGCTTCCTTACGTCGCGCTCGTGGTGCTGCGCGCCCGCCGGCAGGGCAAGTTCGGCCAGCAATTTCCCAACGGTATCGACATCATCGTGCGCAGCCTGCGTGCCGGCCATCCGGTGCCGGTCGCGATCTCCATGGTGGCGCGCGAGCTACCTGACCCGGTCGGCACCGAGTTCGGCATCGTCGCTGACGAAATAACCTATGGCGCCGACCTCGAAACCGCGATGCGCAATCTCGCCTATCGAGTCGGGCAGGAGGACCTGCCGCTGTTCGTCACCGCGGTGGCGATCCAGGGCGCGACCGGCGGCAACCTGAGCGAAATCCTGGAGAACCTCTCGCGCGTCATCCGCGAGCGCTTCAAGATGCGGCGCAAGGTCAAGGCACTCGCCTCCGAAGGCAAATTCTCCGCCCTGTTCCTCTCCTGCCTGCCGATCGCGATCTTCTTCATGATCCGCTACGTGGCGCCGGACTTCTACGGCAGTGTCTGGAAGTATGACATGACCAAATTCGGCCTCGGCATGGCGGCCGCCTGGATGGGGATCGGCAACTTGGTGATGTACCGCATGGTCAATTTCAGGATCTGAGTATGGACGCGCTGCTCGATCTCCTCTCCGATCTGTTCGGCGACAGCCCGACCGCGATGATGAGCCTGCTGGTTTTTCTGGCGGCGGCGACGCTCGCGTTCGGCGTGATGGCGGCGATCCACGTGCGCGGCGCGATCAAGAAGCGCGCTGCCGGGGTGGCGGTGGGCGGTTCCGAGCGCAGCGACGAAAAGCGTTCGCTGCGCTACGCCAGCCGCAAGGCGGCGGCCAAGCTGATCGACTACACCACGCGCCACTACGCGAGCGGCGGCGCCGGCGGCGACAATCGCCAGCTCCGCCAACGGCTGCTCCAGGCAGGCTTCCTCGACCCGCGCGCGGTCGCCTTCTTCTTCATCGGCCGCATTGCCGCGGCCATCGTGCTCGCGGGCGCCGGGTTCCTGTTCGCGCCGTTCTTGGTATCCGGCCCGGACAGCACGACCTGGATGTGCGCCTGGGTTGCCGGGCTCGCCGGCTATTTCCTCCCCAACGTCTATGTCAACCGCCGCATCGCCGCACGCCAGACCGAGCATCGCACCGGCTTTCCCGATTTCATGGACCTGCTCGTCGTGTGCGCCGACGCCGGCCTGAGCATGGAGGCGGCGCTCGACCGCGTTGGACGCGAGCTTGGCGATTCCTATCCCTCGCTCAGTTCCAACATCTACATGACCACCCTTGAAATGCGCGCCGGCCGCACCTTGAGCGAGGCACTCGAACACTTCGGCGATCGCCTCGGCCTGGAAGAGGCCCGTTCCTTCGCGACCCTGCTGCAGCAGTCGGAGGAGCTGGGCTCGAGCCTGACCGATGCGCTGCGCGTCTACAGCGACGACATGCGGCACAAACGCATGTCGCGCGCCGAGGAGAAGGCTTACAGTCTCCCGGCCCGCCTATCGGTGCCGCTGATGATCTGCATCTTTCCGGTGATCCTCATCGTCATCATGCTGCCGGTCTACGTCCGCTTCAAAATGAGCGCGTATTGATGTCGGTTCGTCATTGCGAGCGCAGCGAAGCAATCCAGGGCTTTACGTGACCCTCTGGATTGCTTCGGCCCTGCGGGCCTCGCAATGACGCTTCTCACTCCAGCAGCAAAAAATTAACCACCTTCGCCTACCGTGTTGCCAGCCGGGAGTACCCGATGGCAGTCCGAGTAGTGCGCGTATTGGCCGTGGCAGCACTCTGCGCGCCGTGGCTTGCCGGCTGTGAATCCTGGAACGCGCCCGCGTGGTGGAGCAACCCGCCGGCAGCGGCGGTCGAAGCCGCGCCGCCGCCCGTCGTGGTGTCGACACCCGAAATAACCGGCACCGTCGACCCGCCGGTCCAGGCGCAGCCCGGCGTCACCCCGGAGCTGCGCGGCGACCTCGAGAGCGATCTCAACCTCGGCAAGCGCCACTTCCGCGAGGGCGAGTTCGGGCTCGCCGAGAAGCATTTCCGCCGCGCGGTCGAGAAGGGGCTGCCCGACGCGCGCGACGCCGCCGAGGCGTGGCTCGGCCTTGCCGCCAGCTACGACCGCCTGCGCCGTTTCGAACTCGCCGATCGCGCCTACGCCCGCGCCATCGCCATCGTCGGGCCGGCGCCGGAGATTTTGAACAACCAGGGCTATTCCTATCTGATGCGCGGCGACTACGCGCACGCCCGGGTCAAGCTCAACGAGGCGCGCGCCAAAGACCCGGCCAACCCGCACGTCCTCGCCAATCTCGATTTGCTCGACCGCGCCGTAAGGGCGCGGTGATTTACGAACCCTCGTCATCGCCCGCGAAAGCGGGCGATCCAGTAAACACGGACCTATCGAATAGAACTGCGGCCGGTGTTTGCTGGATGCCCCGCTTTCGCGGGGCATGAGTGCGTCTGTGATGTCGCTCTGTCGGCGTGGTGAGAGTCCGCGTCGTGTGGGGTCACGACATACGTAGCCGAAGGCAACTGCGTCGCCGCGAGGTGAGGTGGG
>JAFAUQ010000034.1 GCA_019243195.1 Hyphomicrobiales bacterium | reverse complement strand
ACGGCGAAGATCGCATGGGTCTCGCCGGTGACGACCGACATGGCCGCTTCGGGCGAGCCCTTGTAAGGCACGTGGGTGCCGTCGAAACCGGCGACGCTCTTGAACAATTCCATCGTCAGATGGGACGAGCTGCCGGTGCCGACCGAGGCGTAGAGCAGCTTGCCGTCCTGCTGCTTTGCCCAGGCGACAAATTCCGCGACGCTGTTCGCGCGATGACTCGCGGCGACCGCCAGCACGTTGGGCTGCGACGTGGTGAGCACGACCGGCACCAGATCCTTCGCCGGCTCGTAGCTCATGTGACGATAAAGGTGCGGCGCAAAGGCGATCGGCCCGTTGAAGCCGATGCCGAGCGTGTGGCCGTCGGCGGCCGCGCGCGCGACCGTGTTCATGCCGAGCATACCGCCGGCGCCTGCCTTGTCCTCCACCACCACCGGCTCCTTCCAGCGCGGGCGCAGGTGCTCGCCCAGCACGCGCGCGATCACGTCGAGGGAGCTGCCGGGCGAGGCCGGAACGACGAGGCGCACGGGCTGGCTCGGCCACGGCTGCGCCTGCGCGGCGTGCGTCAGGAGCGCGAGGAAAACGAACGCGAGGACCCGTTTCATGTTGTTGCTTACCGGGTTTTGGTACTATGGGCAAAGCGCCCAAACGCGTCATTGCGAGCGAAGCCTTTAGCCCTCGCGAAAGCGGGGGGGAAGCAATGCAGGGGCAACACGCGCAGCCCTGGATTGCTTCGTCGCCGCTACGCGGCTCCTCGCAATGACGCTTTCTCTACAGCTTTGAACTCTGCCGGTAAAACGGCTGGTGCGTCTGCGGGTCGAAATAGTTGCTATAGAATTTCCTCACGTGCGGAAGCAGCGCTTTCGAGAGGTTGCGCCGCTCGACCTCGTCGTCGGACAAGGCCTTCTGCAAATCATCGTGCAGCGCCTTGAGAGCGCCCTCGCGGTCGACGCGGGTGAACCTCCCGTCGCGATAGATGACCTCGCCGTCGCACATGACGAGCTTCACCGCGTCGTTCTTCGCCCGCTGGATCACCGCATCGAGCAGCGGCGTCTCCTCGTCGAGATAAGGATAAGCGAGCCTGTGCCAATCGATCAGCACGAGGTCGGCGGCCTTGCCGGGCGCGAGCGTACCGATTGTGCCGGCGTAACCGGTGGTCCTGGCGCCGCCGTCCGTCGCCATGCGGAACACCTGCGCCATTGTGGGCACGTCGTCGCCGATGCCGGGCACGCGGTGCGCGCGCAGCACCATGCGCATTTCTTGGAGCATGTCGCGATCGTCGTTGATGCCGGCCTCGTCGAGCCCGATCGCGGTGGTGATACCACTGGCCTCGAAATGGTTGAGCGCGGCGACGCCCGAGCGCAGGCGGAAGTTGGAGGAGCAGTTGTGGCATACGCAGGTGCCGGTCTCGGCGAGGCGGTCGATGTCGTGCTCATTGAGCCACACGCCGTGCCCGAGCGTCATGTGCGGCCCGAGCATGCCGAAACGGTCGATATATTCGACCGCGGTGCAGCCGCCGCGCCGGCGCGCGTATTCCTTCTGAAACGCGGTCTCGAGCAGGTGCATGTGCATCGGCACGCCGTGTTTCTTCGACGCGTCGGAGAGCATCGCGAGCGCGCGGTCCGAGCACCAGTGCAGGTTGGCGGGCGCGAGCTGGATTTTCACGCGACGCTTGTTCTGATGCTTGCGGTGCAGGCTCGCGAACAAATCCATGCTGTCGTCGAGCGTCATCTTGAAGCGCGCGAACCATCGTTTCATCGGGTCTTGCAGCTCCGCCGGCAGACTCGCGATGAACTCCTCGTCCGCTTGATAGACGAGCCGGTTCTGATCGCGCACCGCGTAGCAGTAGGAGACCCGCATGCCGATGTCTTCGTAAGCACGGATAACCTGCTCGGATCGCGCCTCCACCTCGTTCAAAGTGCCGGGCATCCAGCCATGGATGTGCTGCACCGTGGTGATGCCCGAGGCGACCATCTCGAAGGCCGAGTAAAGCGTGTCGAGATATAGATCGAGGCTGCGGATCACCATGCGGGTGATGAACCACAGCTCGAGCGGCATGTCGGGCGAGCCAAGCTGCACCGGGGTAAGCCCGATGTGATGATGGCCGTTGACGAATCCCGGCAGCAGGATCTCGTTGCCCGTGCCGACCACCGGCGCATCCGGGTGGCGCCCTTTGAGCTCGGCGTAAGTGCCGATCTCGCGAATGACGCCGTCCTCCTGCAGCACCGCGCCGTCGGCGATCTCCTCCCAGGCATGGCGGTCGAGCGCGCGCGTAATCATGGCGCGGCTGCGGACGAGCGATACGGACATCAGGCTCCTCTTCCTTTTCTGTCATTGCGAGCCAACGGGCCCGGCCCGAAGTGGCCGGCCCGATGACAGGCTCCACGAAGCAATCCAGGACGACGCGCACCATACGTGCCGCTCTGGATTGCTTCGTCGCTTCGCTTCCTCGCAATGACATCACGCCGGTGCCAGCGCCTCCTGCTCGGCAAACGCGCGGTCGACCTCGTCGCGCAGGATGTCGGTGAGTTCCTTGCGCAGCGCTTCGCTCCGCGGCGAGAACGGATCGCGCGGGCGCGGAATCTCGATCGGCACGACGGTCTTCACGCGCCCGGGCCGCGCGGTGAAGACGACCACGCGGTCGGCGAGCGCGATTGCTTCCTCGATGTGATGGGTGACGAACAGGATCGACGCCGCGCTCTCGCGCCAAACGTCGAGCAGAAAGTCCTGCATTTTGGTGCGCGTCTGCACGTCGAGCGCCGCGAACGGCTCGTCCATCAGCAGCACTTTGGGCCGCATCGCGAGCGCGCGCGCCACGGCGACCCGCTGGCGCATGCCGCCGGAAAGTTCATCCGGGCGCTTGTCGATCGCCTCGGTCAGCCCGACGCGATGCAGCGCCTCGCGCGCCACCGCCTTGCGCTCCGCCGCCGGCGTGCCGCGGATCGACAATCCGAAGCTCACGTTCTGCCACACGGTGAGCCAGGGGAAGAGGGAAGTTTCTTGGAAGATGAGACTGCGGTCGGGCGACGGCGCGGCTACGCGATCTCCAAACGACCAGATTTCGCCCTCGGTCTCCGGCTCGAGTCCGGCGACGAGATAGAGCAAGGTGCTCTTGCCGCAGCCGGACGGACCGATCAGCACCGTGAACTCGCCGGGCGCAATGTCGAGATCGATGTCGCGGAGCGCCGGGTGGGCGCGATCGGTACCGTCCGCCCATACCTTCGAGACGTTGCGGCACACGACCGCGTCGCGCGAAGAAAATGGCCGTATCGGCCTAGAGGCCACGCAGCACCCCCGTGGTCTCGGGAACCCAATAGAGAATGCGCTTCTGCACCACGCGCAGCGTCCAGTCGGAGGCGAAGCCGAGCACGCCAATGAGCGCGATGGTGAAGAACACCAGCGAAGGGTTGAAGGTGTTGCGCGCCAGCATGATCACCTGGCCGAGGCCGTAGCCGACCCCGGTCGATTCCGCGACCAGCACGACCATCCAGGCACCGAGCAGGTTGAGCCGGAGAACCATCAGCAGGCCCGGCAGGATCGCCGGGATGATAACGCGCGCGTAGATCTGGAACTTGGTCGCCCCCATGGTGCACGCGACGTTGATGAAATTGCGGTTGACCCCGTCGATTTGACTGATGGTCGCGAGCACCATGTGAAAGAACAATGCGACCACCACCATGAAGATCGCCGGCGCGTCGCCGATGCCGAACAGGAAGATCGCGACGGGCAGCCACGCGATCGGCGACACCGGCGAGAGCAAGGTGATGGTGGGCAGTGCGAGCTTCTCGACCGCCACGTAGTAGCGGACCAGCACGCCGATGGTGATCGAGAGCGTCGAGGCGATCAGCAGGCCGGCGAATACGCGCGCGGCCGACGCCGCGATGGTGATCATCACCGCGCCGGCGGGCGACGGCCCGGTGTTGAGCCCGACGCCGACCTGCCAGCGCTGCGCGGTGTTGAAGAATTTCGCCTGCTCGGGAAAATTGCCCAGGAATACATGGGGCGGCGGCAGCAGGCGCGGGTCGGAAATGCCGAGCGCCCACAGCAATTCCCAGAGTGCGCAGAACAGGCCGACCGAAAGCAGCGTAAAGCCCAGGCGGGACGCGGCGCGCCCGGCCCACGCGGGCATGACCGGCCGCAGCGTCGCCGGCGCGGCATGCGCCGCGCCGATCGCCTGTGTTTGCTCTTCGCGGGCCGCCGCCGGCTGCGGAACCGCCGTCATTCGTCAGGCCGCCTTGTATTTGAGCTTGCCGTAGAGTTCCTTGTTCTCGGCGATCACCTGCTCGAGCAGCGACCAGTCGATGGCGTCGCGGCCTGGCTTCTTCTTGATGTAGCCCATCTCCATGATCGAATCGGTGCGCGCGAGAATGAAGTCGGTTTGCGATCGTGCATCGACCACCGCCGGCTGCTTGCCCATGGCGATGCGCGCGTTCTCCATCGACGTCTTGTAGTAGGTGCCGACGAGTTTCGGCAGCGCCTCCTCCGGATTGGTTTCGGCGATAAGTTGCGCCTTCATCATGCCTTTGATCAGGGCCTTGAGGGCGGTCGGATTCTGTTTGATCAGATCCGAGCGG
>JAFAUQ010000131.1 GCA_019243195.1 Hyphomicrobiales bacterium | reverse complement strand
CGACACTGCAACGTGACGTCGACCGCCATGTCCGAGACCGACGGCCCACCTCGCTCCGAACCGGCCGGCACCGTGGGCGAACGAACAAATCTCCCGGTTCCGGTTCCCAGCCCGGGTGAGATCGTGCGCGAGGGCGGCATGGCCTGGGTCGCACGCCTGCTGCGCACTTTTCTGGGCTGGAAGACCAGTTCGATCCGCGCCGACCTCGAGGTCGTCCTCGAGACGGGCGCGGCGGCCGAGTCCGGCTTTTCGCCGGAAGAGCGCGCGATGCTCAAGAATATCCTCGGCCTGCGCGAGCGTGGGGTCGAGGACGTCATGGTGCCGCGCGCCGACATCGTCGCGGTGCAAAAGGACATTTCGCTGGGCGAGCTGGTGAAAGTGTTCGAGGTCGCCGCGCATTCGCGGCTCGTCGTCTACGACGACACGCTCGACGATCCGACCGGCATGGTGCACATCCGCGATTTGATCGGCTACATGGCCAATCGCGCGGCCGCGAGCGCTTCGACCAAGCCGCGGCGCAAGAAACCGTTCACCGCCGGTCTCGATCTCAACGCGATTGATCTCTCGGTGCCATTATCATCGACCGATCTCGTGCGTACGATCCTGTTCGTGCCGCCCTCGATGCCGGCGATCGATCTGCTCGCCAAGATGCAAGCGACGCGCATCCATCTCGCGCTGGTGATCGACGAATACGGCGGCACCGACGGCCTCGTTTCGATCGAGGACATCGTGGAACAGATCGTCGGCGACATCGAAGATGAGCACGACGAGGACGTCACCATCGGCGTGGTGCGCCAGCACGACGGGTCGTATCTCGCCAACGCGCGCGCAAGTCTCGAGGAGGTGACGGCGACGATCGGCGCCGAGTTCGACATGGGCGAGGCGGCCCAGGACGTCGATACCTTGGGGGGATATCTGGTGACGCGGGTCGGACGCGTGCCGGTGCGCGGCGAACTGGTCCCCGGCCCGAGCGGCTTCGAGATCGAGGTGCTCGATGCCGACCCGCGCCGCGTCAAGCGCGTGCGCATCTACCGCGGGAAAGACCGTTTCGGCCGCCGGGCGCCCAAGCGGCGCGAGGATCGGCCCGAGGGAGAGGCCCCGCCGCCTGCACCGTCAGCGGAAACGGTCGGCGAGCGCAGCGAAGTGCGTCCAGCCTCCGACGGAGAATCGTCCTGACCGTCCCGCGGCTGGCGAAATTTGCCCATTCGATCGTGCTCGCATGGGGATGGCGCCGCGCTGGCATCGCGTTCGCGGCCGGTGCCGCCTCCACGCTGGCACTCGCTCCGTTCAACGCTTGGCCGATCCTGTTCCTCACATTTCCGGTTCTGGTTTGGCTCATCGACGGCGCGGCAGCCGGACGGCTCGGCGGCGTCGGCGCGGCAGCGATCGCCGGCTGGTGGTTCGGCTTCGGCTATTTCCTCGCCGGCCTTTACTGGGTCGGTTACGCGTTCCTGGTCGATGCCGACAAATTCGCCTGGCTGCTGCCGATCGCCGTCGTGGCGCTGCCGGCCGGCATGGCGCTCTACACCGCATTCGGCCTCGCGCTCGCGCGGCTGTTGTGGACGCGCGGGGCGCTCCGCGTGCTCACCCTCGCGGCGGCCCTGACCGTCGCCGAGTGGCTGCGCGGGCATGTGGTGAGCGGATTTCCCTGGAACGCGTTCGGCTACACGCTCACCGGCCCGTTGGTGCTCGCGCAAGCTGCCGCGCTGATCGGCCTGTGGGGAATGACCTTCCTCGCCGTTTTCATTTTCGCCAGTCCGGCGGTGCTCGCGGATCATCCCGGCGAGACTCCGCGCCGTTTCCTCGCGCCGATGATAAGCGCCGCTGTTCTTGTTGCGCTGGCGGCTTATGGCGCGGTGCGGCTCGCGCAGCACCCAACGAGCTTCGTGTCCGGCGTGCGGCTGCGCATCATGCAGCCGAACCTCACCCAGGACGAGCGATTCAATTACGGCGCCAAACAAATAGTGATGAAGCGCTACCTCGCACTTTCCGACCGCGCGACCGGTCCCGAGACCTCGGGCGTCAAGGACGTAACGCACCTGATCTGGCCGGAATCGGCTTTCCCGTTCTATCTCGCGCGCGAGGCGGATGCGCTGGCGCAGATCGCATCGTTGTTGGCGGGGCACACGGTGCTCATCACCGGGGCGGTGCGCGCCGCCGCGATGGCGCCGAGCGGCGCGGTGCGTGCCTATAATTCCGTTTATGTGTTCGACCGCGACGGCTCGATTGCCGGCATCTACGACAAGGTCCACCTCGTCCCGTTCGGCGAATACCTGCCGTTCGAGGATTTTCTCGAAAGCCTCGGCCTCATATCGCTCACCAAAATGCCGGGCGGATTCCTCGCCGGCGACCGCCGGCGCGTCATGACGGTACCCCGCGCGGCATCAATGCTGCCGCTGATTTGCTACGAGGTGATATTTCCCGACCACGCGGTTCCGCGCGGCGAGCGTCCCGGCTGGCTTCTCAATCTCACCAACGACGGCTGGTTCGGCATCAGCACGGGCCCCCATCAGCACTTTCAGCAGGCGCGCGTGCTCGCGATCGCGCAAGGCCTGCCGCTCGTGCGCGCGGCAAACACCGGAATCTCAGCGGTGGTCGATCCACTCGGCCGCATCATCAAAGAACTGCCGCTCGGGACCGAAGGCGTCCTCGACTCAGGCCTGCCACAGCCGATCGCGCGAACGCCCTACGCGCGGCTCGGAGATTATGTCGCCTATGCTCTCGTCGCGGCTGGGCTATTGCTGGGCCTCGCCCGTCGCCGCAGCAAGGCGGCATAGCGGTGGGCATTCGCCCGCGAAAATGGCTTCGCATCACGCAGACTGCTTGACCCCGCTGCGCCACGCTGCAACAAAACGCCCGCATTGAGGGCTGGCCGATCGGCCGGGGATGGAGGAGCACGGCGTGTCCCGTACAAGCTATCTGTTTACGAGCGAGTCGGTTTCCGAAGGTCATCCGGACAAGGTCTGTGACCGGATTTCCGATGAAGTTGTGGATGCTTTCTTCAGTCTCGGGCCGCGCTACGGCTGGGATGCCAGGAACGTCCGCGTTGCCTGCGAAACGCTTGCGACCACCAACCGCGTCGTGATCGCCGGCGAGACCCGCGGGCCCTCCGCGATCACCAAGGATTACGTTTCGCATCTCGCGCGCCTTGCCATCAAAGACATCGGATACGAGCAGGCGGGCTTCCATTGGGAGAAGGCCGACATCGAGGTGCACCTGCACGCGCAATCCCCCAATATCGCCCAGGGCGTCGATTCCGCCGGCAATCGCGATGAAGGCGCGGGTGACCAGGGCATCATGTTCGGTTACGCGTGCCAGGAAACGCCCACACTGATGCCGGCGCCGATCTATTACGCCCACCGCATCCTCAAGCTGATGTCCGAGGCGCGCCGCGCCGGCGAGACCAACGCGCTCGGGCCCGACGCCAAGAGCCAAGTGACCTTGCGTTATGAGAACGACAAACCGGTCGAGGCGACGCAGATCGTCGTTTCGACCCAGCACCTCGACGAAAAACTATCGTCCAACGACGTCCAGTCGATCATCGAGCCGTACGTCCGTAAGGCGCTGCCGGACGGATGGATCACCAAGTCGACTGTTTGGCACGTGAACCCGACGGGCAAGTTCGTCATCGGCGGCCCTGACGGGGACTGCGGACTGACCGGCCGTAAGATCATTGTCGACACCTATGGCGGCGCCGCGCCGCATGGCGGCGGAGCCTTCTCCGGCAAGGACCCATCGAAGGTCGACCGCTCAGCCGCATACGCGGCGCGCTATCTCGCCAAGAACGTGGTGGCGGCGGGCCTTGCGACTCGGTGCACGATCCAGATCTCCTATGCGATTGGCGTCGCCAAGCCGCTCTCGCTCTACGTCGATCTGCACGGCACGGGGCAAGTCCCCGAGGCAAAGATCGAGCGCGGGCTCATGGAGGCGATGGACCTCACGCCGCGCGGCATTCGCGAGCACCTCGGCCTCAATCGCCCGATCTACGCCCGCACCTCTGCCTATGGCCACTTCGGCCGTTCGCCCGAGCCGGACGGCGGGTTTTCCTGGGAAAATACCGATCTCGTGGAAGCGATCCGCGGCGCCGTCTCCTGACGCCCTTGCGCTGGGCTATGGTGCCGCGGGTCAGAGCATGATCCCGAAAAGTGGATACCGGTTTTCGGACTAGATCATGCTCCAGCAAAATGCGAGAGCGAGACGACGATAGTCGTCTCGCTCTCGCGGCACCATGACGATCGACGACGACAAGGCGGAACTCCGGCGCGGCTTTTTTGGCCGGCGCAAAGGCCATCGACTGCGTTCCCATCAGGCGGCGCTGCTCGATACTCTGCTGCCGCGCCTCGCACTCGATGTGAACGCGCCGCCGCCGGCCGAGGTAGGCCGCCTGTTTACGATCCCTGTCGATCAGGTTCGCTTCGAGATCGGGTTCGGCGGCGGCGAATATTTGATTGCGCAAGCGCAGGCGCACCCGCGCACCGGCTTCATCGGCTGCGAGCCTTTCGTCAACGGGATGGCCAAGGCGCTCGCCGCCATCGAAGCCCAAGGACTCACGAATATCCGCCTGCATCTGGGCGACGCCGTTCCGGTGCTCGACTGGCTGCCCGCCGCATCGCTCGCCGGTATCGATCTCGTCTACCCGGACCCGTGGCCGAAGCGGCGGCATTGGAAACGGCGCTTCGTGCAGGACCGAACCGTCGCTGATATGGCGCGCATCCTGCGGCGGGGCGGCGAATTTCGCTTCGTCAGCGACATTCCCGATTATGTAGCCTGGACGCTGGCGCGCCTGCTGCGCTCGCCGGATTTCGTCTGGACGGCAGAGCGCGCGGACGACTGGCGAGAGCCGTGGCCCGGGTTCGTACGGACCCGCTATGAGGCCAAGGCGGTGCGGGAAGAACGCGCGCCGTGCTATCTCGCGTTCCGGCGGAAATGACGACGGGAAAACCAAGCCAAAAACGCCGTTCCCGACCTTGCGTGACCCTGGAAAATCGCTATATTCGCGGTGTCGTTAGCGACATCTCATAACGGTCGGATATTCCGAACGGCTATCGAGAGTGGGACCCCCGGGACCCGCTCTTTTTTGTTACCCAATCCCGGGCGGAA
>JAFAUQ010000046.1 GCA_019243195.1 Hyphomicrobiales bacterium | reverse complement strand
CCCGACCGCCACTCGGCCGGGATAGCGCCGCGCCGCCATCTTCAAGAACGCCGGGTCGCGTACCGCCGCGGTGCCGATGATGACGCGCCGCACGCCTTTGGAAAGCCACGCCTCGACGGTCGCCATGTCGCGGATGCCGCCGCCGAGCTGCACCGGGATATTGATCGCAGCGAGGATACGCTCGACCGCGCCGGCGTTCATCGGCTTGCCGGCGAAGGCACCGTCGAGATCGACCACGTGCAGATATTCGAACCCCTGCGCCGCGAACGCGGCGGCTTGCGCGGCGGGATCGCGGTTGAACACCGTCGCGCGCGCCATGTCGCCCTGTTCGAGCCGCACGGCGAGCCCGTCTTTGAGATCGATGGCCGGGAACAGGATCACGGCGACCACTTGAGAAAATTCGCGATCAGCGCAAGGCCGAGCCGCTGGCTCTTCTCCGGATGGAATTGCGTGCCCGCATAGGTGTCGCGCGCCACCATGGCGGTGACCGGCCCGCCGTAGTCCGACTGCGCGACCAAACAATCGCGCGCCGCGGCGTTGAGATGATACGAGTGCACGAAATAGGCGTGCAGCCCTCGCGGGCCGGTGGCGATGCCGTCGAGCAGCGGGTGCGTACGAGCCACATCGAGCGTGTTCCAGCCCATGTGCGGCACCTTGAGGGCGGCATCTTTCGGCTCGATGCGATCGACCTCGCCGGGGATCCAGCCGAGCCCCTCGGTCACCACGTATTCGCGGCCGCGCTCGGCCATGAGCTGCATGCCGACGCAAATGCCGAGGAACGGCCGGGCCTTGCGGCGCACGCTCTCCTCCAGCGCCTCGACCATGCCGAAAACTGCGTCGAGCCCGCGCTTGCAATCCGCGAAGGCACCGACGCCCGGCAGCACCACGCGATCGGCGCGGCGCACCGCGTCGGGATCGGCGGTGACCAGGATCGGCTGATCGCGCCCGGACTCGCGCGCGGCGCGCTCGAACGCCTTGGCGGCGGAGTGGAGATTGCCGGAGCCGTAATTGACGATGGCAACGGTCACATCCGCGCTCCGGGTTCGGGAAACAGCCCGATGATCGGCCCAGACGCCGCGGGCGCGGCGGGGCCGGCGACTGAAGCCGTCGCCGGGCGCGGCACGCTGCCGGCCGCCCAGGCGTCGAAGAAGCGCCGCTCGGCAGCCTCGATATCGTCGCCGACCACGACGCCGAGGGTCTTCCATCCGCGCCGCGCCAGCCCATAGCGGCGCAAGCTCGACGACTCGAAACCGACCAGCAGCGAGACCAAGAGACTGATCGCCAGCAGCCAATCGCCGTCGCCGAGAACGCGCGTTGCCGCACCCATGGCGAACAACACGAGCAAATAGACGATCAGCGCAAGCCAGAGGCGATAGCGCAGCATCCACAGCGGCGCGAACAGAAACGCCGGCCACGAAAAGCCGTCGCGCACGAAGGTAAACCGCTCGGTGTGCGCGAGCGCATCGTCATTGCGCCGCGGCGGCTCATGCACCGTGTAAACAGCCATCGCTTCACTCCGAAATGAGAAGACACGTGACGGTCTCAGCCGCCGAGCCGCCCTTTGGTCGAGGGCACCTCGCCGGCAGCGCGGGCATCGATGGCGACGGCGGCCCGCAACGCCCGCGCCAGGCCCTTGAAGCACGACTCGGCAATATGGTGATCGTTCGCGCCGTACAAAGTCTCGACGTGCAGCGTGACGCCGGCGTTGATGGCGAAAGCCTGGAACCATTCGCGCACCAGCTCGGTGTCGAACGCGCCCACCTTGTCGCGGCCGAACTCCGCCTTGAATACCAGGAACGGACGGCCGGAAATGTCGATCGCCACGCGGGTGAGCGCCTCATCCATGGGCACGTGCACGTCGGCGTAGCGGGTGATGCCCTTCATGTCGCCGAGCGCCTGTTTGACCGCTTGGCCGAGCGCGATGCCGACGTCCTCGGTGGTGTGGTGATGATCGATGTGCAGGTCGCCCTTGGCCTTCACCGTGATGTCGATGCGCGAGTGACGCGCGAGCAGATCGAGCATGTGATCGAAGAAGCCGATGCCGGTCTCGATCGCGCTCGCGCCGGTGCCGTCGAGGTTCACGGCGACCGCGACATCGGTCTCTTTGGTGGTGCGCGTGACGTTGGCGCTGCGCATGCCATGTGTCCGGTTTGAAACGCGGGCCTTTTATCAGGCGGTGACAGTGTTCGCCACCACCGCATTGCCGTAACGTGAATGAAACTCCCTGATCGAACCCATCAGCGGTTTGCATCGGCCGCGGGCAGCGCTTACATCTCGGGGCTCAGTTCACCCGCGACCCCATGCAGCCGACCGAACCCGACCGCTGGCACGCCACGACCATCCTGACCGTCCGTAAGGGCGGGGTCGTGGCTATCGGCGGCGACGGCCAGGTGAGCATCGGGCAGACGATCGTCAAGGGCAACGCCAAGAAGGTGCGCCGGCTCGGCAAAGGTGATGTGATCGCCGGATTCGCCGGCGCCACCGCCGACGCGTTTACTCTGTTCGAGCGGCTCGAATCGAAGCTCGAGCAATACCCCGGCCAGCTCACGCGCGCGGCGGTTGAACTCGCCAAGGACTGGCGCACCGACCGCTACCTGCGCCGGCTCGAGGCCATGATGATCGTCGCCGACAGAGACGTGTCCCTGGTGCTCACCGGCACCGGCGACGTGCTGGAGCCGGAGAAGGGCATCATGGGCATCGGCTCGGGCGGCAATTACGCGCTCGCCGCCGCGCGTGCGCTCATCGACGGCGATCTCGACGCCGAAACAATCGTGCGCAAGGCGATGGATATCGCGGCCGATATTTGCGTCTACACCAACCGTAACGTTACGGTGGAAAAGCTGTAACCGAAGTATCCGAATGACCGATTTTTCCCCACGCGAAATCGTTTCCGAACTCGACCGCTTCATCGTCGGCCAGGGCGATGCCAAGCGCGCGGTCGCCATCGCGCTGCGCAATCGCTGGCGCCGGCTGCAGCTCGACGACAAGCTGCGCGAAGAAGTGCTGCCGAAGAACATCCTGATGATCGGCCCGACCGGCGTCGGCAAGACTGAGATTTCCCGGCGCCTTGCGCGGCTCGCGGGCGCGCCGTTCATCAAGGTCGAGGCGACCAAATTCACCGAGGTCGGCTACGTCGGGCGCGACGTCGAGCAGATCGTGCGCGACCTGGTCGAGATCGGTATCGCGCTGGTGCGCGAGCAAAAACGCAAGGAAGTCTACGCGCGCGCCCATCTCGCCGCCGAGGAACGCGTGATCAACGCGCTGGTCGGACCCAACGCGAGTCCGGCCACCAAGGATTCCTTCCGCAAGAAGCTGCGCGCCAACGAACTCGACGACAAGGAGATCGAGATCGAGGTGCAGGCGGGCGGCCCGTCGCTGCCGCTGTTCGAAATCCCCGGCATGCCGGGCGCCCAGATGGGTGCGGTCTCGATCGGCGACATTTTCGGCAAGGCGCTGGGCGGCGGCCGCACCAAGAACCGCCGCGTGATGGTGCGCGATTCCTACGAAATCCTGATCAACGAGGAATCCGACAAGCTGCTTGACCAGGATCAGCTCGTCGCGGAGGCGCTGCGCGCGGTCGAGAACAACGGCATTGTGTTCCTCGACGAGCTCGACAAGATTTGCGCGCGCGACGGCCGCATCGGCGCCGACGTGTCGCGCGAAGGGGTGCAGCGCGATCTCCTGCCCCTGATCGAAGGCACGACGGTCTCGACCAAGCACGGCACGGTCAAGACCGACCACATTCTGTTCATCGCCTCGGGCGCCTTTCACGTGTCGAAGCCATCCGACCTGCTGCCCGAACTGCAGGGCCGGCTGCCGATCCGGGTCGAGCTGAAGCCGCTCTCGCGCGACGACTTTCGCAAGATTTTGACCGAGCCCGAGGCCTCGCTGATCAAGCAGACGGTGGCGCTGCTCGCGACCGAAGGGGTGGATCTCGCGTTCACCGCCGATGCCATCGACGCGATCGCCGACATCGCGGTCGAGGTCAACTCTAACGTCGAGAACATCGGCGCCCGGCGGCTGCAGACCGTGATGGAGCGCGTGCTCGATGACATCTCCTTCGCCGCCCCAGACCGCTCCGGCGAGGCGGTGCAGATCGACGCGGCTTACGTGCGCGACCATATCGGCGATCTTGCCAAGAATGCGGATTTGAGCCGGTTTATTTTGTGAGTATTGCTGTTTCAACTTGGCTCGCTTTCGCTTATTGTGAACAGGAAGCAATGGAGAACTTGCGATGAATTTTACGCGTATCACCACCAACCCCAAGCAGATGGGGGGCGTGCCCTGCATACGAGGGCTCCGTATTCCAGTTGCGACGGTCGTCGGAATGGTCGCGGAAGGAATGACCGAGGCAGAGATCCTTGCCGACTATCCGGACCTTCAACCCGAGGACCTCCATGAGGCGCTCCGCTACGCAGCGGCCGCGGTGCGCGAGCGAGAACTGCCGCTTGTTACTCCGTGAGGTTTTTGGTCGATGCTGCGTTATCTCCCTCCGTTGCTGAGGGTTTGCGGCAGGCCGGTCATGACGCCGTCCATGTCCGTGATTACGGCTTGCAGCAAGCTGACGATGAGTTAATAGTCGCCCGCGCCGAACACGAAGATCGGGTCATTGTTTCCGCAGATACTGATTTTGGCACCTTGCTCGCCTTATGGAGTGCGCGAAAACCATCCTTTGTACTTTTTAGAGGCGGGCCGCGCAGGCGCGCGAGGCAACTTGCATTGCTACTAGCGAATCTAGCCAGCCTCGATGAGGCACTTGAGCATGGGAGCATAGTTGTTGTTGATGACTCCCGTATCCGCGTTCGCCCGCTGCCGATAGGCGACGAGTGCTGAGACAAGCCGATCCCGCTTTGCCCGACGCCGTGCGTGCGCAGTAGCCGTACCGGCCGCGATTTGCCCGCGTGAACGGCTGGCGCATGCATTACGTCGACGAGGGCGCCGGCGATCCGGTCGTGCTGCTGCACGGCAATCCGACCTGGGGGTTCCTCTATCGCGACTTTGTCGGCCCGCTCACGCGGGCGGGGCACCGCGTCATCATCCCGGACATGATCGGCTTCGGGCTGTCGGAGAAGCCCACGCGTGAGGATGCCCATAGCCTCGACGGCCACGTCGCCAATCTCGCTGCGCTGCTGCGCGGCCTCGATCTCACACGGATCACGCTCGTGTGCCACGACTGGGGCGGTCCGACCGGGCTCGGCTTTGCGCTCTCCAACATCGCGCGCGTGCGTGCGCTCGTGCTGATGAGCACCTGGGCGTGGCCGCTGCCGCCGGCGGAGTTCCACACGCGCATCTTTCCCTGGCGCATGATGCACGCGCCGCTTGTCGGACCCTATCTGATGGGCCGGCACAACGTCCTCGTGACGCGCGGCATTTATCTCTCGGTCGTCGATCGCGCTCGCTTGCGCGAGCGCGCGCAGGCCGCCTATGAAATGGTGCTGCCTGACCCGGCGACGCGGCTTCTCACCTGGACTTGGCCGCGATGGATCCCGCTCGACCACAACGCGCGTGCCTTTGAACGCTTTGCGTGGCTCGAACGAGAACTCGCCGCCTGCAAGCTGCCGGCAATGCTGGTGTGGGGACGCGAGGACGACGTGTTCGATCAGGCGACCTTTGCGACGCGCTTCAAACAACTGCTACCGCACGCTGAAGGCCCGCACCTCGTCACCGGCCGGCACTTCCTGCAGGAAGACTCCGGGCCAGAGATCGCGGAACGCATCGTTGATTTTCTCAATCGCCTCAAACAAACGGAGGCGCGCGCGTGAGCGATGTAACAGTCATTCGGCCGCCGTCGCTCGATGGATTGCGCCGTGCGTTCGTGCTCGCCGAAGACCGCATCGGCCATTATCCGGAATTCCGCCGCTTCTTCGCCCAGACGTTCAACCTCGATCGGGACGGCCTCAAGCAGCCCGGCTACCTCACCACGCCCTCGGGAAACAGCTACGCGCTCGTGTTCATCGGCCGCAGCGGCGAGCCGTTCCCGGCGGGCGTGGAAATCCACGCCCTGGTGGGGGCGCTCGAACCGCTGGATGAAGACGTGGCCGACCGTGATCTGTGGGCGATCCTCAAATGGATGATCGCCGGCGTGGGCGGCGACTGGACCGTGCGTGACCTCGAGGCGACCGGCCGCCTCTATCGCGTGCCTGCGGCGATGTGACATTTAATCCCGCTTCCGTCTGATGCGCACGTAAAGTGCGCCTTCGCCGCCGTGGGCGACGTGCGCCCAATCGAAGCCGATCACGATGTCACGCAGCTCCGTCGACCGCAGCCACAGCGGCACTTGCCGGCGCAGCACGCCGCGGTCGCTCGCGAAGTCGTCGCTGCGCGCCCCCTTGCCGGTGATCACCAAGACGAGCCGCGCGCCGCCCGCCCGCGCATTGCGCAGGAAGCGCATCAAGGCGGCATGGGCCTCCGCTTGGGTGAGGCCATGCAAATCGATCGAGGCATCGATCGGTTCGCGACCGCGCGCGAGCTTCTGCTTGAGTCGGCGGTCGATCGGTGCAAGCCCCGGCAGGCGCGGCGGCGCCGGGTGGGGCAGCGGCAGGCGCGGCAGCGGAGCGGCCGGCGCCGGGTTTACCGGCTTGGCGTGAGTCTCCGCGGCCGCAGGCTCGGTCTCCCGCAGGTGCACGCGGCGCAGCGGCGCAATCGAACGGGTGACGTACGACCACAGCGCGTGCTCGTCCGCGGTGAGCGTGCGGCGGCGCCTGAGCTTGCTGTCGTCCGAGGTCATCGCCACACCCGCGCGTGCCACCGCGCCCGATGCCGGGGTTTGCCGGCGTGGGCAGCGGGCTTTTGCTCCGGCTTCGCCACGACCAGTGCCGGCTTCGGCGGCGGCAACGGCATCTGCTCGCCGGCCTCGACCGGATCGATCGCCCTGGGCACCAGCATGGCGAAGCGCGCGGACTGGCGCACGCGCCCGGCGACGCGCCCGGCATCGTCGCCGGCACCGAAATAAATATCCGCGCGCGCCGGCCCGACAATGGCGGAGCCGGTGTCCTGGGCGATGGTGAGCCGCCGCCACGGCGTCTTTGCCGCGGCACCGTCGATCGGCAGGTCCGCCTCGATGAAGAACGGCGTGCCGTAGGCATGCAGCGGACGGTCGACCGCGATCGAGCGGCCGGGCGTGAGGCGCACGCCTTGGCCGCCGACCGGCTCGCTGTCGTCGGCAAGCCCGCTGACGCGAAAGAACACATACCCCTGGTTCTTGCGGCGCAGCTCCTTGGCCTGGTCCGGGTTGTCGTTCATCCACTTGCGAATACGGTCGAGCGACATTTCCTCGCGCGGGACCAGGTTGCGCTCGATCAGGACGCGGCCGATCGGCGTGTACGGCAAGCCATTATGGGCGGCGTAATTCACACGCGCGATCAACCCGTCTTCCAAACGCACGCGCGCCGAGCCCTGGATCTGAATTGTGAGCACGGCGAACGGATCCTTGAGCCAGCAGATTTCCAGATGCCGTCCGTCGAGCGCGCCATCCTCGATTTCGCCGCGGTCGTAATAAGGCACGAGCTTGCCGTCCTGGGTGCGCCGGAACGCCGGGCCGCGGTTGGGAAAGCTCTCGCCCTTGCGCTCGCCGGGCGCGACGAGGTCGTCGGGGCGATGATAGAGCGGCACGGTGTATTCGCGGGTGGGAAAGCGCGAGCCTTCGACGATCGGCTCGTAATAACCGGTTACGAATCCCTGGGTATCACCCAGGCGGCTGATGCGCAGCGGCCGGAAATTCGTCTCGAAAAACTCGCGCGCTTTCTCCTCGTCGAGGTGAGTATGTGCGAGTGCACGCCGGCATACCTGCGCGAGGGCCGCCGCCAACGGCTGCTCGTCGGATGCGCGCGAGCGCACGATCGGCCCACAGCTCGCGCGAAATGCCGCGAACGCCTGGGCGTGATCGTCCGCCGTCCAGCCGTCGAGATCAGCGAACGCGATCGGCTCGAGGGCTGTATCGGGAAGCCGCAATGGACCCGGTTCGGCCGCAGCCGCACCGATACCGAGGATCAGCGCAGCCGCCAGTACCAGGCCGCGCTTGAGGCGCTGCCGTGCCGCCATCGCTCACCTCCGGTCATTGGCCGGCTTCGGTGGCGACCAGCTTCCAGTTGGGATCGCGCGATGAAATGTCGCGCGCGAAGGTCCACACGTCGGTCACTTCCGTCACCTTTTCGGGCGACCCCTCGATGACCGCGCCGGTGCGATCATGAGTGACGGAAATGAGCTGAGACACGAACCGCACGGTGATCTGCGCGGTCTTGCCACGCATTTCCGCGCCGATCAGGTCCGCCTTGTCGATCGACACGAAGCGGGTCTCGGTGGTCTCGCCGCGGTTCTCGCGCTCGCGGATCGCGGTCTCGAAGCCGTCGTAAACTTCACGCGAGAGCAGGTTCTTGAGGGAGCGGCGATCACCTTCCGCAAAGGCGGTGACGATCATTTCGTAGGCGGCGCGCGCGCCGGTCAGGAAGTGCTTGGGGTCGAAGCTCTTGTCTTCGGCCACGATGGCGTCGAGGCCGTTCGCCAAGGCGGTCCCTTGTTCGGCAACGCCTTTCCAGCGGTCGGCCGGAGCCGGTGCGGGTTCGACCGGCTGAGGCGCCGTTTCTGTCCCTGCGCGCGTCGGCAGGGCCACTACCTTGTCGCTTGCCGGGCTGCGCACCGCGTCGCGCGCGGAATAGGGATCGTACGGAGGCCGTTCCCGCCCCGTGCGCTGGCCGAGCACGCTGCGCAGGCGCAGGAAAATGAACACCGCCAGCGCCAGGAAAATGATCGTGTAAATGTCCACGTCGGTGCCTTCAGCGACTACGGGATGACGACCAATGTGGTCGCAGCGTAAGCCTCAATCCCGTCGATATTATGTATACGCGCGGCGGGCCGTTCCAGGGCCGGCCGGCGCATTATCGAGACTTGCGCCGACCTTAGACGATCCGCCCGGTTCCGCCAACTCAGGGATCGGCTATCAGGGATCAGGTATCAGGGGGGTGGCGTGATGCCTGATCCCTGATGCCCGATCCCTGATCGCTGGCATTGTCGGCTCGGGCAGCCTGTGTTAGCCACCATCTGTTGCGTGTGGCGCGTCGCGCCCGTCAGGAGGCCTCATGAGCACCACGAACGGCGGGCCCAACCCGGAGAAGCTTCCCCAACTAAACGTACTGACGCAGTACATCAAGGATTTCTCGTTCGAGAATCCGAATGCGCCGCGTTCGCTCACGCCGCCCCAGCAGCCTCCCGCGATCAACATTCAAATCAACGTCAACGTCAAAGGCCTGGCCGAGAACGAATACGAGGTCGAGCTCAAGATCGACGGGAAGGCCGATTCCGCCGGCAACGTGCTGTTCGGCTTCGAGCTCACCTATGCGGGCGTCTTCCGCATCCAGAACGTGGCGCAGGAAAGCCTCCATCCGCTGGTGATGATCGAGTGCCCGCGGCTGTTGTTCCCGTTCGCGCGCGAGATCGTCGCGACCGCGGTGCGCGACGGCGGCTTCCCGCCGCTGCTGATCGACCCGATAGATTTCGTCACTCTTTATCGCCAGAGGATGAGCGAACTGCAGCCGCAGGCGCCGACCGCGACGGCGTAATCCCTGCCGTCACTTAATCTCCACCAGCATCACCTCGTTCACCAGGCTGTTGGCGAGCACCGCATTGCCGTCACGCGTCACGTCCATGTTGCGCACGATGTCGCCGCCGCCCGGGATCGCCCAGGTCTGGAACTTCTGCGTCTGCGGATCGAACCGCACCACCGTGTTCGGCTTGGCGAAAGACTCGCTGTACCACAGCGCCCCCTTGGTGAAGACCATGCCGTAGGGCGCCGACTTCGGTCCGCTCGGCGACTGCCACTCGATGACCTTGCCGGTCGCGGGATCGAGCCGGCCCAGAAAGCCACGGGCGAAATCCGTGTACCAGACGACGTCGTCCGGCGTGATTGCGATGCGGCGCGGCCGCGCATCCGAATTGGGCAGCGGGTATTCTTTGATCTCCATCGTCGCCGGATCGATGCTGCCGATCTTGTTGGTTCCGAACTCGTCGAAGAACGGAATCCCCTTCGAGTTGACCAGAATGCCGTAAGGCCGCGCCCCTGCGGTCGGTAGTTGAACGAGCTTGATCTCGCCGCTCTTCGGATCAAGCCGGCCGACGAAGTTGCCGTTCTGCACCGTGAACCAGAGAATGCCGCTGCGGTCGAAGGTGAGCGAATGCGGATCGCGCGCCGCCGGATCAGGCAGCTTGTACTCGGTGACGGTGCCGGTCTTCGGATCGAGCTTGCCGATCAAGCTGCGGAAATTCCCGGTGAACCAGATATTGCCGTCCGGCCCTTCGACGAGACCGTGCGGGCCGGTCTGGTCGTTGGTGTGGTACTCCTTGATCGCGCCAGTCTTCGGATCGATGTGGCCGAGATTATTGGCAAGCTGTCCGCTGTACCAAATGGTCCCATCGCGCGCGGCCATGGGGTCGTGCGGCCGCGAGCCTGGCGTCGGCACCGGCCATTGTTTCATGGCGATTTCCGCCGGCCCCGGGATGATCGCCGCAGCCGGGCGCTGCCGCTCGGGAAATGATTTGATCAGATAATCGGTGACGGTCGTGACTTCGTCCTTCGGGATCGGCACGCCGAAATTGAGCATCATGCGCACGACGGTATGCCAGCCGTCCGGCGTGTAGCCGTTGGCAAGGAACGTGAGCCGATGGCAGGCGCCGCACAGCGCCGCGACCGTATCCTTGCCGGGCCCGTCGGGAAGATTCACGTCCTGCGCCAGCGCCGGCGACGCAGCCGCCACACCGATGAGCGCGGCCAGGCGTAACCAGTTCTTTGTCATGTTTCCTCGCTGCTCTTTCGTTACGTCGCGCCGATCGCCTTGATGTAGCGATCGACCGATTTCTTCAACACCTGCTCACCGCCGCTCGGGATCACCCGATCGAAATAATGCCCGTAGATACGGCCGAAACGGAACGGCGCTACCGACGCCGCGATGCC
>JAFAUQ010000254.1 GCA_019243195.1 Hyphomicrobiales bacterium | reverse complement strand
AACACTCAGATCAGCGCCGCAGCGAGCTCCCGGTCTGGCTCCATCGTTACAATTGGCACAGACCTCATGCTAGCTTGGCCAAACGAACACCCATCAGCCGCCTCGGCCTGACCGGGAATAACCTCTTGCAGACTCACAGCTAAGGGCCGCAGGCCCGTGCCCACCGTGTATCAACAATCGTCGTTGGTGGGCACGACCGCTCGCATGCGCTCGCGTCCTTAGCCCACCCTACGGTGCCCGCTTTCGCATGGTGAGTCATTACTCAATACGGAATGCCCAGTCGGCGAAACAAAAAATGCATGAGCCAAGCCGGGCCGATCAGCAGGAATTGCAGGTCCTTGAAGAACGACGGCTTCTTGCCTTCGACCTCGTGGCCGGCGAACTGGAACACCCAGGCGAAGACGAACAGCGCGCCGGCGATCCATTCGAGGTTGATCGTGATATTCGACTCGACCAGCCGGATAATGGCGATCGCGAGCGCGCTGAACGCCGCCATGCCGATCGCCAACGGGACCGAGAGTGTCAGATAATAGACGACGGCGAGCGCGCACGCGATCGTCGCCCAGTTGACGTAAGGATTGGCCGGGAAGAATCCCGGCGTCGGCAGCACCCACAGGATCGCGATCACCGACCAGGCGATCACCGGCACCGCGACCCAATGGATCGTCTTGTTGGTCGGGTTTTGGTGACTTTCGCCGTATTCGGCAAGCAGCACGTCGATCCGGCGCGTCCTCGCTACGCTGATACTCATGGGAGGCCTCGCTTCGTTTCATGCAGGTTCAGGAACTCTCATTGCCGAGCGCTTCACCAGCACCGCGCCTTCGAACAAACGCCGGGCGGTGCGCACGATAGCGGCGACCGGCTGCGCCGCGCCGTCGCGTTGCTCGAGGCGAACGTCGAGGCGGCCGGAGGGGTGCTCGAACGACAACGTCGCCGGCAGATCGATGCGGCCGGCGAGTTCTGCCGCGAGCGTGCCGGGTGTCGCGCAGGCGGTCGCCAGCGCGACGGCGCCGGTGGTGGCGAGCGCGTTGTGGCATTCGTGCGGCATGAAATAACGCGCCGCGAGCGTGCCGCCGCGGACCGCCGGCGCGACCAGCACCGGCTTCGGGATAACGCGATCGGCAGCGTCGGGAATCCCCATGCGCGCGCCCGCCTCGATGCGCAGTTTTTCGAGACGCGCCATGAAGGCGCGGTCGGCCTGCAGCTCGGCCGGCGTCTCGCCCCCGGTTTTGCCGAGGTCGCGCGCGCGCACGATCATCACCGGCATGGCGGCGTCGACGCACGAGAGGTCGACGTCGCCAACGCGATCGACAGGCGCGCCGGTCGGCAACAGCGCGCCGGTCTTCGAGCCCGCCGCGTCGATGAAGGCGAGATAAACCGGCGCCGCCGTGCCGGGGACGCCGTCGATCGCGGCGTCGCCGTCGTAGGTCACGTGTCCGTCCGGCGTTGCGATGCGCGCCTCGATCAGCTTGCCGGTGTTGACGTTATGGATCCGCACCAACGTGGTGCCGTCGGTCGCGGGCACCAGGCCGGTTTCGATCGCGAACGGCCCCACGCCCGCCAGCATGTTGCCGCAGTTGGGCGAGGTATCGACCACGCGTTCGCGCACCTTCACCTGGGCGAACAAATAATCGACGTCCGCTCCCGCGGTCTTTGATGGTCCGACGATCGCGACTTTGCTGGTGAGCGGGTGGCCGCCGCCGATGCCGTCGACCTGAAGCTCGTGCCCGGCCCCCATGGCGGCGATCAGCACCTCATCGCGCGCCGCCGCATCCGCCGGCAGGTCCGAGCGCAGGAAGAACGGCCCTCGCGAGGTGCCGCCGCGCATCAGCACGCTCGGAATACGCACGAGGTCGTTGTTGCCCGGCATCGGCGCGTCCGCTTTTCTAGATTCTTCCTGGCGCATGATCTTTTCCGAAAACCGGTGTCCACTTTTCGGGATCATGCGCTATTGTTTGAGCAACGGCACGTCGGCGAGCGCCGGCGGGCGCGGAATCGATTGCAGATAGGCGTAGATGTCGGCGAGATCGTTATCGGAGAGGATCGTCGTCGTGTACGGCGGCATTTCGCCGGAAGTGGTGCGTACGAAGGCGGCAAGGCCGTCGAACGGCAGCGGATCGGGCGCAATGCGGGGGCCGGCGCCGCCTTGCCCCTGGTAGCCGTGGCATTGGTAGCAGCCGACCTTCACAAACAGCACGTGGCCGTTGGTGGCGGAAGGCTCGGCATGGGCGCTGCTCCCGAGCAGGAGGCCGGCCGCGAGCGCCGATAGCACGCTGCGCATGCGTGAGCCCTTAGCGCGGCTGTGTGACGACATCGAGGAGCGCCGGCTCGCCACGCTTGACGACCGCGACGGCGCGCGCGAGCGCGGGACCGAGGTCCGCCGGATTCTCGATCGGTCCCTCGCCCCACATGCCCATGGATTGCGCGAGCTTGGCGTAATCGACGTTCGGATTGGTGATCGCGGTGCCGATGCCGGCGCGGTCGACGCCGCGGTTGCGCCGGTTGCCGAGCCGCTGCAAATGCATGGTTTCCTGGTGATAGGCGCGGTTGTTGTGCATCACCGTGAGCAGCGGGAGTTGGTGATGCACGGCGGTCCAAAGCGCGCCCGGCGCGTACATCATGTCGCCGTCGCACTGGATATTGACCGAGAGCCGGCCCGCCGCGCGGTTCGCGAGTGCCGCGCCCACCGCCGCCGGCAGGCCGTAGCCTTCGCCGGCGCCGCCCGACCCGCCGATGAAGTGATGATGCTTCTCCATCGTCCACAGCCGGTGGGGCCAGCGGCTGATGAAATTATCGGGCGAGACCAGCGACCAGTCTTCGTTCTTGATCGCGCCCCACAGCTCGGCCGAGAGCCGCGCCGTCGATACCGGGGTCGCGTCCCAGGCGTAGGTCGCATCGACGCGCTGGCGCTCGCGCATCGCCGCATGGGCCTTGCGCATCGCCTCGGCACGCCCGGCAATGGCCGTGCGGCGCTCGGCCGGCAGCGACGCCTTCACGGCTTCGATGAGCGCCGGCAACGTCGCCTCGCCGTCGCCGGCGATCGGCACGTCGACCGCGGCAAAGCGCTCGAAGTCCTGATAGTTCGATTTGGTGTAGAGGTCGCCAACCCCGATACTGACGAGCTTCACGCCCGCCTTGGTGCGCGCGGTCGTGGTGCGCTCGTGGTTGTCGGTGTAGGCGTTCACCGTGCCCCAATAGTCGGTCAGTTCGAGACCGCAGATCACGTCCGCTTGGCCGATCAGGGCGCGCGCCCGCTCGCTGTGACAGAGATAATGAGCGGTCGGGAAGTTCATGCGGCCGCGCTGGTCGATCACCGGCGCGTTGAGCGTCTCGGCCAATTCGACCAGCAGCGTGATGCCCTGCGGCGTGCGGGCGAGGCGGTCGGCGACGATCACCGGCGCTTGCGCATTGGCGAGGAGCCGCGCCGCTTCGCGTACCGCGCCGGCGTCGCCTTGCGGCGGCGCGGTCGCGACCAGCCGCGGAATCGCGAGCGACTCGCCGTCGCTGATCGGTCCCTCCTGCAGGCCGCCATCGGCGACGATCACCACCGGCTCCATCGGCGGCGTGGTCGCGATCTTGTAGGCGCGCACCGAGGACTCGGCGAAATGCTGGAGCGAGCCGGGCAGGTCGTCCCATTTGGTGAAGTCGCGCACGATCGCCGCCACGTCTTGCGCTGTGTGCAGCCACTCGACGCCGGGCCGGCGCTTCGCCGCATCGACGATGTTGCCAAGGATCATGATCACCGGCACCCGGTCGCACCACGCGTTGTAGAGCCCCATCGACGCGTGCTGCAGGCCGACGGTGCCGTGGCAAAGCACGCCCATGGGCTTGCCGGCGATCTTGAAGTAGCCATGCGCCATGGCGACCGAGGATTCCTCGTGCATGCAGGTGAGGAACTCGGGTTTTGCGTTGCCGCCGTAGTTGACGATCGATTCCTGCAGTCCGCGGAAGCTCGAGGCCGGGTTGGCGGCGATGTATTCGATGCCGAGCGAGCGGATCACGTCGACCATGAAGTCGGAGCCGGGTCGCCCGGGCGAGGCGGGCAACGCGGCGGGCACGAGCGTCTCGGCGGCGCGCGCGGCGGCTGAGGGAAACTTGACGGCAGGCGCCGCGGCCGCGCCCCGCGGGGCGGCCATGGTCGAGGCCGCGCTTGCGCCGGCGACGCCGGCGAGAAACTTGCGGCGATCGACCTTCATCGTTTCCATGATGGCCTTCCTTTTGCCGGGCCGTGCGTGGCCGCTGAGGTCGTGCGATTGGTCAGGGTAGTCGCATTTTACGACCGGGGCGCGCGAAGCGCCAAGGGGTTCGAACGCGATGGCGTTGATCGAGCCGCAAGGCTGGAGTATGGCAGCCGCATAAGCCCGCAGCCGGGAGTAAAAAAATGAAAGAGCCGCGCATCAGCTACGTCGATCCCGCGACTATCACCGATCCGGCCATGCTGGCGGAACTCGACCGCTGCCGCCGCGAAGGCACGCCGCGGCCGGAGAGCCAGGCGGTGCGCGCGCATGTGCCGGCGGCGTTCTGGTCGTTCGCCAACACCTGGCGCACCGTGTTCAAGGAAGGCGTCGCCGACCACAGCATCAAGGAACTGTGCCGCGTCTACGTCTCGCGCTCGGTCAAATGCGAATATTGCGGCAACCAGCGGTCGGTGAAAGGCGCGCGCGCCGGGCTGATCGAGGACGACTACCGCGATCTCATTAATTTCGAGCAATCGGATCGCTACGACGAGCGCCAGAAGGCGGCGCTCTCCTATGCCGAGGCGATCACCTGGGATTTGCCGACCAACGACAAATTCTGGGCGCGGCTGCGCAAGCACTTCTCCGAGCCCGAGCTGGTCGAGATCGGCTATTTCGTTGCGATCACCATGGGGCAGCAACGCTGGCTGCGCACGCTCGACATCGAACATCACCAGATACTCGCCGGGACCGACGCGTCGATGGCGCCGGGTTTTGAGGATTTCGACAAGCTCGTGCGCTCGAAACAGGATCCGGATTATTGGGCCAAGCGCAGCATTAAAACTGACGAGGCTGCGGAATAATGGCGCGATAACTCTCGGTTGTCATTGCCCGCGAAAGCGGGCAATCCAGTAAACGTCGAATTATCAGATAGGCCGAGAGGGCGCCGTTTACTGGATACCCGCTTTCGCGGGTATGACGAGGTCGGGGCGTAGGCCACCGCCGTCACAACTGAATAAACCCGCGCGGGACGTTGTGCAGTCGCTTGATGCCGTCGCGCGTCACCAGCACCAGTTCGCCGGTCTGCACGCCGGCGCGGCCGTCCTTGGTTATGACGTTGGGCTGAATCACGACCGTCATGCCGGCACGGAACGGCTCGTCGGGAACAGGACCGGCCGGGCGACTGGCTGAGCCGAGGATTGGGGGCAGGTAACCGCCGCCATAGCCGTGCACGAGGTCGTCGCAGGTGGTGAAACTCGCGTCTTCGATGACACCCGCTGCTGCAATCACCTGCGCCGGTGTCGTGCCGTCCTTGAGCACGGCGGCGATGGCGTCGAACGCCGCGTCCGCCGTGGCATGCAGCGCGCGATAGAGCGGCGGCGGCTCGGCCCCGACCGCGAAGCTGCGCAGCACTTGCCCTGGATAATCCCAGAACGCCGCGGCGATTTCGGTCACCACCACGTCGCCGTGCGCGACGCGCCGCGTTGACGGGAACTGCGCCGGCACCGCGCGCATCGGCGCACGCATCGGCGTCACCGAAAAAAAGTGAATCACGTTGGTGCCGCCGGCGGCCACGTAAGCGCGCTCGACGAGATCGCCGAGCTGCCGCTCGGTGAGGCCCGCTTTGAGCCCGTCGCGCAACGCCAGCAGCCCGCGGTCGGTGAGCGCCGCGCCGATGCGCAGCCAGTCGATCTCTTCCGCCGACTTGATCATGCGCAGCCGCACGTACGGTTTGTTGAGATTGACGAGCGGGCCGTAGCGTTCGGCAAGAAGGGCAAATTGATCAAATGGAAGCGGGCCGATGACGCCGACGCGCTCCGGCCGCGCGCCGCGCCCCGCGAGCCCCGCCATGGCGGCGCCGATCGACGACTCTCCGCCCCAGGCGACCTCGGCACGCTCGGCAAGCTCGTGTGCCAGCCGGACGTGATTGAAATATTGCACGAACAGCGCATCCGCCTTGCCGGGCGAAAACACGCCCACCGCTTCCGCCGTAACCGGCCATTGCGTGAGCCATTGCACGGCTGAGCCGGTGCGGTTGAAGCCGCAATAGACGAGGTGATCGAGATCGTGCGCGGCGAGCAGGTCCGCGAGTGCTGCGCGCCGCCGCTCCATCTCCGCGGCCGAGAAGCGCGGATATTCGGCGTCGAGGATGTGTTGCAGATGGGGCGAGAGGGCGAGGGGCATCGAATTGTCACATCGTCATTGCGAGGAGCGGAGCGACGAAGCAATCCAGGGCGTCACGCGCTGCCCTGGATTGCTTCGCTCCGCTCGCAATGACATTTATTTTTTCGGCAGCGCCACGATCATGTCGAGTTCGACGCGCGCACCGGGCGAGCTGAGCTGGTTGACGCACAACGTCGTGCTCGCCGGCCGCCAGTCGCCGAAGTAGGGTGCCATCGCCGCGTGCATGCCGTCGAAGTCGCGGATGTCGGTGAGATATTTGGTGACCTTCACCACGTCACGGAAGTTTGCGCCCACGTGATCGAGGATCGACTTGATCGAGTCCATGGCGCGCCGGGTCTGCTCGCCGATGTCGTGCGGATGCGTGTGTTCGGCATCGACATGCGGGTGGCGGTGATAGAGCGGCGAGGGCGTTGCCCCGGAGATGAACATGAGATCGCAGGCGCCGATGATGCGTACCGCTGGCGCGTAGGGCATGTGCGCGGCTTCCTCGGGCTTGGGATGTACCGCCTCGAGTTCGACAGTCGGCTTGGTCATGACATCCTCCGCTAGTGTCCCGATTCCGAAGTTCGCCTTAGTTTGCCGCACGCTCGGCATCGAACTTCGGAATCGTAGGACACTAGCAACTCTATGATTCTAGTGCCGCTTTGAACCCGAAGTTCGCATCCGGTATCGCGGCAATGTAGGGCGAACTTCGGGTTCGCGGCACTAGCAGGCTGCTGAAAAAGGGGTTTGGCGAGGCTTCCGGAGTGTGATTCCGTGCATGTGTCTGATTCCTTTGGGCTGGGGCATGCGATGCGCGGAGAAGATCAGCGATCGGAAGGGATATTCAGCTACGTGCGGCTGGAA
>JAFAUQ010000147.1 GCA_019243195.1 Hyphomicrobiales bacterium | reverse complement strand
GGCGCGGTTACGTCGATAACCCCGCCGCGCGGATGCGGCACGGCGATGCGGCGGGCAACGAGATGCAGCCGGTTCTGCATGCCGCCCGGCAAATCCCAGTTCTCCCGGATGAAATATTTGGGATCGCCGACGATCGGGTGGCCGATGTGGGCCATGTGCGCGCGCAGTTGATGGGTGCGGCCGGTCACCGGCTTGAGCGAAAGCCAGGCGAGCTCTCGCGCGGCCGTCTCGACCAAGGCGTAGTAGGTGACCGCATGGCTCGCGCCTTCCTCGCCGTGGCGCGCGATCCGCATGCGCGAGTCCCCTTCCATCTGTTCTTTCGCCAGGAACGTAGAGATGCGGCCCTGGCGCGGCTTGGGAACGCCGGCAACCAGGGCCCAGTAAATCTTGCGCGCCGCACGCGAGCGAAACGTCTTCGCCAGCGCCGCGGCGGCAAAGCGCGTCTTCGCCACCAACAAGCAGCCGGCGGTGTCCTTGTCGAGCCGGTGCACCAGGCGCGCGCGCTGGCCGTCCGGCGCCTGCAATGCGGCGAGCATGCCGTCTAAGTGCCGTACCGTCCCCGAGCCGCCCTGCACCGCCAGGCCCATGGGCTTGTCGAGCACCAGCACGTCGGCGTCCTCGTAGAGCGTGATCGACTTGAGGAACGCGCGGGTTTTTTCCTCCGCTTCGCTGCCCGCGCTACGCGGCTTTGTTTGATCGAGCCGCAGCGGCGGAATGCGCACCTTGGCTTCCGCCGGCAGCCGATCGTTCGGCTGCACGCGGCGCCCGTTCACCCGCAGTTCGCCTTTACGGATGATGCGCTGGATATGGGAGAACGCGAGGCCGGGAAACCGCGCCTCGAGGAACCGGTCGACCCGCATGCCGCTTTCGTCCGAGGTCACGGCGACGTTCTGAACGGTTGTCGGCATCGCCGCTGGTGCGCTGTCTCGCCCGCGCTCATCACGATCCGGCGGCCGGCGCAGCGCAGAGGATGGAGGACCCCCCTGCGGGCCCCGGGGTCGCCCGTCGGCAGGACGGAACCGCTTTCGATGCTGGTGCCGCGGGCCGGCAATCTGCTTGCCGCCGCCCGGCTGCCGGGGTCCACGGCCGCGCTGCGCGCCCCTCACGAGTCACCCCGCTCGCGTCGCAGCTTTGCCCAATACTCCAGCCGCTTCCTGATCTCCCGCTCGAAACCGCGCTCGGGGGGTTCGTAGAAGGTCTGGCGGCCGAGCGCCTCGGGGAAATAGTCCTGGCCGGAGAAAGCGTCGGGCGCGTCGTGGTCGTAGGCGTAGCCGCGGCCGTAGCCTTCCTGGCGCATTAGCCCGGTGGGCGCATTGAGGATGTGCTTGGGCGGCAACAGCGAGCCGCCCTCCTTGGCGAACTCCATCGCTCGGCCGTAGGCGGCGTAGGCCGCGTTCGATTTCGGTGCGGTCGCGATGTAGATCACCGCCTCGGCGATGGCGAGTTCGCCCTCCGGCGAGCCGAGAAAATCGTAGGCGTCCTTCGCCGCGTTCGCGACGACGAGCGCCTGCGGATCGGCGAGGCCAACGTCCTCGATCGCCATGCGTACGACGCGGCGCGCGATGTAGAGCGGCGCCTCGCCGGCATCGAGCATGCGGCAGAGATAATAGAGCGCCGCGTCCGGATCGGAGCCACGCACCGACTTGTGCAGGGCAGAGATCAGGTTGTAGTGGCCATCCTGCGCCTTGTCGTAGATGGGCGCGCGGCGCTGCACGATCTCCTGCAAGGCAGCGGCATCGAATGTTTCGCCGGCGCGCGCGGCGCGCCACACTTCTTCCGCCAGGGTGAGCGCGGCGCGGCCGTCGCCGTCGGACATGCGCACCAGCGCGGCGCGCGCGTCGGCATCGAGCGGCAGCGGCTTGCCCTCGATCGCCTCGGCGCGCGCGAGAAGCTTCTCGATCGCCTCGGCATCGAGCGGCTTGAACACCAGCACGCGCGCGCGCGAAAGCAGCGCGGCATTGAGCTCGAACGACGGGTTCTCGGTGGTGGCGCCGACGAGGATGACGGTGCCGTCCTCCATCACCGGCAGAAAGGAATCCTGCTGCGCGCGGTTGAAGCGATGGATCTCATCGACAAAGAGTAAAGTGCCTTGCCCCACTTGGCGGCGCGCGCGGGCGGCATCGAACGTCTTCTTGAGCTCGGCAACCCCGCTGAACACCGCGGATATCTGCTCGAAGTGGAGCGCGGTCGCGGTCGCGAGCAGCCGCGCCACCGTGGTCTTGCCGGTGCCGGGCGGCCCCCAGAACACGAGCGAACCGAGCGAGCGCGTCGCCAGCATGCGCGTGAGCGCGCCGTCGGGTCCGAGCAGATGGTCCTGGCCGACCACCTCGGAGAGTTGCGCGGGACGCAGCTTATCGGCGAGCGGTCGCGGCGCATCCTGCTCGAGGCCCGCGGCCTCGAAAAGATTGGTCCCGCGGCGCGGGCGCGCGCTCATCCGCGGAACTCTGCGCTGATCCGCTGTCCCCCGCGCAGAATGGTGACGTTCCAGGTTCGGGTCGACGCCCCCGCCGCTCGTTCGAGGTCATGCGTCTTGGCGATCGGCTGCTCGTTCACGCTGACGATCACGTCGCCGCGCTGGAAGCCGTAGCGCGCCGCAACCGAGTTGTTCGGCACGTCGACCACCGCCACGCCTTCGGACCTCGTGTCGATACGCAGTTCCTCGGCGAGCGCGGGCGACAGGTTCGCGACCTTGGCGCCGAGGAAGGGCGAGCGCGCATTGATGACGAGTTCGTCGCGCGGCACGTCGGGTGCCGATTCGAGCGCGACGGTAAGGCGCGACTCCTTGCCGCCCCGCAGGATGCCGAGCTGCGCGTTGCCGCCGAGCGGCTTGGTGGCGAAGCGATAATCAAAGGCGTTCGGATCGTCGACCGACTGGCCATCAATGGAAACGATGAGGTCGCCAGTCTTGAGGCCGCCGCGCGCGGCCGGGCTGCCGGGCGCAACGTTCGCCACGAGCGCGCCGCCGGGCCGGGGAAGGCCGAGGCTTTCGGCGATGTCGACGGTCACGTCCTGCAGCTTGGCGCCGAGCCACGGACGCTGGACCGCCTTGCCGCCGCTCTTGGCGGACGCGACCACCACGCGCACCATGTTGGCCGGAATGGCGAAACCGATGCCCTGGGAGCCGCCCGAGCGAGAGAAGATCGCCGTGTTGATGCCGGCGAGCCGGCCGCGCAGATCGACCAGCGCCCCGCCGGAGTTGCCCGGATTGATCGCGGCGTCGGTCTGGATGAAGAACTGAAAATCGGTGATGCCGACCTGAGTGCGCGCGACCGCCGAGACAATGCCGTGGGTTACGGTCTGCCCGACCCCGAACGGATTGCCGATCGCGAGCACCAGGTCGCCGACCTGGAGCTCGTCGGAATTGTCCAACTCGATCGCGGGAAACTGCTCGCGGCCGCTCTTGAGGCGCAGCACCGCCAGATCCGAGCGCGCGTCCTTGAGCACCAGCTGTGCCTCGAACTCGCGCTTGTCGGCGAGCGCCACCTTCACCTCGTCGGCGCCTTCGATCACGTGGTTGTTGGTGACGATGAGTCCGGAGGGATCGACGATCACGCCCGAGCCGAGCGAACGCTGGACCTGCTCGCGCGGCATCTGGCCGGGCAGATCGAAGAAGCGCCGGAAGAACGGGTCGTCGGCGAAGGGATTCCGGTTGGCGACGAGCTTGGCGGCGTAGACGTTGACCACCATCGGAGCGACGCGCTTCACCACCGGCGCGAACGACGCCATCATATCCGCCGCCGAACCGGGCACCCGTCGCTCCTGCCCCGCCGCGCTTCCGGCGAGCGCGAACGCAAGCATGAGAGCGGCAAAGCCGGCGAGCGGCGATCGAACGCGGATCATCTCTGCAAAGTCCCAGGTAGAAGCGACGGCTGAGATATACCGGCCAGCCGGGCTCAATTGAAGGCCGAGTCCCTCGCGGCCCCCCGGTCCATACCTCCCGCGAGGCAAAGGACAGAGCACGCACGCAACGCTATGCTGAAGCGCTCCGGCGCCTGCCGGACCGGGGAGGACACCATGCACGAGGTAACGCCGGCAAAGACCCGACAGGCCGTCGGCGCCGCCGTCATCGGCAACGTGCTCGAGTGGTACGACTTTGCGGTCTACGCGTTCGTGGCCATCCACATCTCGCGCAAGTTCTTTCCTCCCGGCGATGAAGTCTCCGCGCTGCTCTCGACCTTTCTCGCCTACGGATTGGGTTTCCTGGCGCGCCCGCTTGGTGCAATCGTCATCGGCCGCATCGGTGATACCCGCGGGCGCAAGACCGCACTGCTTTTGACCATTTTGCTGATGGCGATCGGCACGGTGCTCATCGGCGTGCTGCCGGGCTTCGAGACGATCGGCTATTTGGCGCCGCTGCTGCTCGTCGTCGCGCGGCTGCTGCAGGGGTTTTCCGCCGGCGGTGAGTGGGGCAGTTCCACGGCCTTCATCGTCGAATGGGCGCCGTCCGCCGAGCGCGGCTACTACGGCAGCTTTCAACAGACGAGCGTCGTTACCGGCCTGTTGCTCGGCTCGGGAATGGCCGCGCTGCTCAACACCATCATGACGCCGGCCGCCATGGGAAGCTGGGGCTGGCGCATTCCATTCCTGCTGGGCGGGCTGATCGGGCCAGTCGGCCTCTATATGCGGCGCAGGATCGACGAGAGCCCGGCCTATGCGCGCATCAGCGCGACCCCCGCGGCCGCGCACGAAAAAAGCGAGACATGGCTGCTCGCCGGGCGCGCCTTCGGCTTCACCATCGTGTGGACGGTGTGTTTCTATATTTTGTTGAACTACATGCCGACCTATACGCAAAAATTCATGAACCTCAGCGCGTCGCAGGCGCTGTGGGCGAACACCATCGGGCTATTTGTCCTCGTCGCCGCCATTCCGGTGATGGGGAAGCTCTCCGACCGGATCGGGCGCAAGCCCCTGCTGCTCGCCTGCTGCGCGGCTTTCATCGTGCTGCCCTATCCGGTTTTCAGTTTCCTGGTTTCGGGTGTGAGCTACGGCGCGCTGGTCGCGGTGCAAATCCTATTCGCCGTTCTCATCTCGATGTTCTCAGGACCGGGGCCGGCGGCGATCGCGGAGATATTTCCGACCCGCACCCGCTCGACCTGGATGACGTCGGGCTACGCGCTTGCGGTCGCGAGCTTCGGCGGCTTTGCGCCCTTTATCTCGGTGTGGCTGATCGACCACTTCGGGTCGCCGCTCGCGCACACCTTTTATTTGATCGCCGCCGCGATTGTCTCGACCGTGGTGATTTGGACCATGCGCGAGACCGCGCATGAAGACTTAGGCTGACGGCGGCGGCGGTGCTGATCGAGTTCGCGCGGCGGCGGGTGATGGTGGCGGGCGCCGCCCGCGGCATCGGGCGCGCAATCGTCAAGGCATTCGCCGAGCGCGGGGCGACTGTGTGGGCGGGCGACGTCCTCGCTGAGGAGATTGCCCCGCTCGCCAGCCGGGCCGGCAGCGGCGTGGTGCATACGGCCCATCTCGACGTAACCGACCCAACTTCGATCGAGCGGTTCGTCGCTACGGCGGCCGGGGACGGCGCAATCGATATCCTCGTCTACGTCGCGGGCGGCGTGCGCGGACAGACGGCTCAGCCGATCGAGGGCGTGGCGCCGCAGGATTGGAATGCCATCGTTGACGCCAACCTCACCGGCGCGTTCTTGTGCGCGCGAGCGGTTGCGCCGGGAATGAAGCGCGCCGGGCGCGGTCGCATCGTCACGATCTCGAGCCGCGCCGGCCTCGTCACCAGCCTGACCGGGATCGCCAGCTACGCCGCCGCCAAGCACGGGCAGGTCGGTCTCGTCAAACAGCTGGCGCAGGAACTCGGGCCGTTCGGTATCAACGTGAACTCGGTCGCACCCGGTTTCATGGCGACGAGTCCGGACTATGAACGGCAGTGGGCGAGCTATTCGCCCGAGTTCCGCGCGGCCTTTGCCGAGCACATCGCCATGCGTCGCATGGGCACGCCCGAAGACATCGCCTATGCGGTGATGTTCCTCGCATCCGATTATGCATCGTGGATCACCGGCCAAGTGCTGCCGGTGACCGGTTCACCTTTGGTTTGAGAAGGAGGACGCCATGAACGAAGCCGCTCACAACCTCGAACCGTGGCAATGGCCGGAAGAACACTGGCGTGGCATCGTCAACCACGTGCGCGCGGGACGCACATTGCGTCCGGCCCAATGGAAGGACGGCGCGCGCTGCGCGCTCGCGCTCTCCTTCGACAGCGATCATGAGACCAATGAGCTGCGCGAGGGCGGCAAGTCGTTCGGCCGCATGAGCTGGGGCCAATATGGTCCTCGCCAGGGGGTGCCGCGCATCCTGGAAATCCTCAAACGCCATTCGGTGCCGGCAACCTTCTACGTGCCCGGCGTCGCCGCACTCCTCCATCCCGACGAGCAGCGGCGCGTCATCGCCGAGGGGCACGAGATCGGCATCCACAGCTGGATTCACGA
>JAFAUQ010000212.1 GCA_019243195.1 Hyphomicrobiales bacterium | reverse complement strand
CGGATTGAGCGAGGAATAGCTGTCCTGGAAAACCATCTGCAGGTTGCGGCGCAGGTCGCGCAGCGACAGGCCGCCGCTCTCGCCGATGCCCTCGCCGTCGAAAATCAGCTCGCCGGAATCCATCGGAATGAGGTGCATCAGCAGGCGGGCGAGGGTCGACTTGCCGCATCCGGATTCACCGACAATGCCCAGCGTTTCGCCCTTGAGCACGCAGAAACTCACGTCGTCGACCGCACGCACCTTGGCGACCGGCCGGTTGAGCACGCCGCCGAGAATGTCGAAATGTTTGGTGATGCCGGCGGCAATCAGCATGGGCTGCGCCTTGCCGCCACGGTCGCGCGGATCGCCCGGCGGCACGGTCCCGAGCTTCGGCCGGCCGGATGCGTGTGCGCTCATGAGATCCCAATGGCTCATGCAACAAACTCAACCTCATCCTGAGGAGACCGCTCGCGTAAGCGAGCGGTCGTCTCGAAGGATGGCAGCAAGCACCGAGTGAGTTTCCATCCTTCGAGACGCGCGCCTTCGATAGCCGCCGCTCCGCGGCGGCGTTCTTCCCTACTAAGAACGGCGGCCGAAGGCCGCCTACGCTCCTCAGGATGACGGCGGAGATGTTTCATATCCGCACATCCATGGCGTGTCGCAGGCCGTCGCTCACCAGGTTGAACGAGAGCGAGGTGATGAAAATCGCGGCTCCCGGCAGCGCGCACACCAGCGGCTGGACGTAGATCGCCTGGCGCAGGGTCGAGAGCATCAGGCCCCAGTCGGGCGTAGGCGGCTCGACACCGAGGCCGAGGAAAGAAAGGCCGGCCGAGAGCAGCACCGATACCGAAATGAGGCTCGAAGCATAGATGAGCACCGGCGCCAGCACATTGCCGACCACGTGGTGCAGGATGATGGAGCCGCTCGAGGCGCCGCTCGCGCGCGCGGCTTCGACAAAATCGAGGTGGCGCACCTGCGTGGTCGCGGTCTCGGCGATGCGGCAGAGCGGCGGGATGAACACCATGCTCAGCGCGATCAGCCCGTTGTACATGCCGCCGCCCATCATGCCGGAGATGGCGATCGCGAGCAGCACCGATGGGAAGGCGTAGAAAATATCCATCGTGCGCATGATCAGCATGTTGAGCTTGCCGCCGACGAAGCCCGCGATCACGCCGAGCGTGCCGCCGATCGCCGTGGCGACGACGACCGGCACAAGGCCCATCAGCAGCGACATGCGGCCGCCCCAGATCAGGCGCGAGAGCATGTCGCGGCCGAGTTCGTCGGTGCCGAGCCGGAAGTCGCGGAAGCCGATTGGCTTGAGGCGGAACGCCATGCTGGTCTTGTTGGGATCGAACGGCGCGATCAGCGGCGCCGCGATCGCCGCGAACACGATCATCAGAATGACGGCGAGAAAGAACAGGGTGACGTAATCGTAGCGCAGGCGGCGGCCGACCGTTCCCCAATAGCCGCGAACGCGAATGGCAGCAGGTTGTGCTGCAAATTCCACGCGGAGTGTCGCGTCGGTCATTTCAGGCGCGCCTAATCCGCGGATCGATGGCGGTCTGCAGCAAATCAACCGCGAGGTTGGTGGCGACGAAACACATCGCGAGCACGAGGATCGCACCCTGCAGCACCGGGATATCGCGCGTGAGGATCGCCTTGCTCAGCAAAAAGCCGGTGCCCGGCCAGGTGAAGATGGTCTCGATCAGGATCGAACCGCCGACCAGATAACCGAACTGCAGGCCCATGACCGCGAGCACCTGCGGAAATGCATTGCGCACCGCGTGGCGGATCACCATCGTCTCGGGCAGCCCCTTGGCGCGCAGGGTCTGCACGAAATCATTCGCCAGCACCTCGGCGATCGCCGCGCGCGTGTTGCGCATGATGATGCCGAGCGGCACCATCGAAAGCGTGATCACCGGCAGGATCGCGTATTTCGCCTGCTCCCAATTAAAGAGACTGAAGGTGTCGGAGCCGGCCGAGCCCATGCCGGTCGCCGGCAGCACGCCCAGCTCGACCGAGAAGACGATGATCAGGACCATGCCGAGCCAATAGTTCGGCACGCTCACGCCGACGACCGACACCGCGGTGAGCGCGCGGTCGGCAGGGCGGCCGGCGTAGTAGCCGGCGAGCGTGCCGAGCACGAAGGCGAGCGAGAACGCGAGCAGGACCGCGCCGAGGGAGATCACGATGGTGTTCGAGAGGGCGCGCCCGACTTCGCTGATCACCGGCCGGCCGGTCTGCAGCGAGGTGCCGAGGTCGCCGGTGACCGCGCGCAAGAGCCACTTGGCATATTGAACCGGCACCGGCTGGTCGAAGCCGTAGAGCTTGCGCAGGTAAGCGGCGTCGGCGGGCGACGCGTCCGGCGGCAGCAGGTTCACCATCGGATCGCCCGGCGCCAGGAACACCAGACCGAAGCAGATCACGGTGACCCCGATCGCGATCGGCACCGCGTAGATGATTCGCCGCCCGGCATACGCCCACATGAGTTTTTTGAACTCCGCGTGCCAGCAACTCGACGTCATCCTGAGGAGATCGCGCGACGAAGTCGCGCGATCGTCTCGAGGGATGGAAGCAATCTCGGTGCGCGTGGCCATCCTTCGAGACGGTCGCGCGCAAGTGCGCACGCCGTCCTCAGGATGACGGTTTGGAGTTTCACTTCCCGCCTTCCACAATCGTGATCGGCGTGAGGTCCTGGAACCAGCTCTGCGCCTGGACGAAGCCGTGCACGCGCGGCGAGAGCGCGCGTGGGTTCAAATCGTGGGTGACGAACAGCATGATCGCCTCGCGGCTTGCGATCTCGTGCACCTTGGTCATCAGGATGTCGCGTATTTCGTCGTCGAACGTGCGCATCGCCTCCGCGACGATGTCCTCGATTTCCTGATTTTCGTACCAGCCCCAATTGCCGCCGTTTGGGGACCATTGCTGCTTCATCACGAAGCGCAGCAGGCCGTTGGGCGGATCTTGCGTCGCGCGGCTGATGTTGATGCCGTTGTACTGCGGATATTTCTCGCGGCCCTTGAAGCTTACATCGAGCAGCGTGTTCCAGTCCATCACGTCGAGCTTGACCTTGAAGCCGACCGCCTCGAGTTGCGCCTTCACGAGTTCGTTCATCGGCAGCGGCTGCATCTGACCGGAACCCGATGTCGAAATCGCGAAGGTGATGGCGCAGGGATGGCAACCGGCCTCCTTGAGCAGTGCCGTCGCCTTGGCCGGGTCGTATTCGTATTTGACCGGATTGCCGTAGAGCTTTGCGTTGGGCGGATAGGTCGCGTAGCCCTCCTGCGCGATGCCGCCGAGCATTTCCACCATCTCGGCACGGTTGAGCGCGTGGTTGGCGGCGCGGCGCACGCGCACGTCGTTGAACGGCGGCTCGACGAAGTTAAGCTGATAGTGCCAGTTGTGCGGATAGGGCAGCGTGATCACTCGCATGCCCGAACTCTTGAGGCGCGGGATCGTATCGGGTGACGGCGCTTCGATGAAGTCCACTTGGCCGGCGAGCAGCGCCGCCGCCCGCGTGGTCGCCTCCGGCATGGGAATAAGCACCAGCCGGTCGTGCTTCGGCACGCGCTTGGGATTCCAATAGTCCGCGTTCTTCGTGAGCTCGAGGCGCTCGCGCGGCACCACCTTGTCGAATTTGTAGGGACCAGTGCCGGCCGGCGCCTTGGCATAGAGGGCGTTGTCGAAGTTCGCCTTCTCCATGGCGCACTTCGAAATCATGTACCAGACGCTGACGTTGTAGGGCAGGAACGAGTCCGGCGTCTTGGTGTAGATCGCGACTTTGCCGTCGTCGATCTTCTCGGCGCGTTCCACGTTGATCGAGCGCGAGCGATGGCGCGAGTACTGCACCGGGTTGAAGCCCGGCGTCTTGTCGTCGATCAGGCGCTGGATGTTCCACACGACGAGGTCGGCATCGAGCTTGCAGTCATCATGGAACTTCACGTCCTTGCGCAGCTCGAACACCCAGCGCTTGTTGTTGGCTGGATCGATGCCCCATTTGACCGCGAGGCCCGGCGTCAGTCCCGCCTCGACGTCGGAGCGCGACAGGTCCCAGTTGATCAGCGCGTCGTAGAGCGACCAGCCGACGAAGCGATAGCCCTCGAAGCCCTGGTCCGGCTGGCCGGTCCAGTCCGGAATGTCGCCGGCGGTCATGGCAACGCGCAGCACGGTCTCGGCCTTCGCCGGCAGGGCGACGGTCGAGGCAGCAAGGACCACCGCCGCAGCAACAAACTCCGCCGTCATCCTGAGGAGCGAGGCGCGAAGCGCCGAGCGTCTCGAAGGATGGCAGCAGGCTCCGTGCGGGTGGCCATCCTTCGAGACGGCCGCGCGCAAGCGCCATAGCCGACGCTCCGCGTCGGCGTTCTTTAGGTCAAGAACGGCGGCCGAAGGCCGCCTATGCTCCTCAGGATGACGGCGGAGAGTGACGTGAGCAAACATTGGTGCACCGTTTGCGTTTGGCTGCGTGTTCAATTCGTCGGACCGGCGATCGTGATCGGCGTGAGGTCCTGGAACCAGCTCTGTGCCTGCACGAATCCCTTCACGCGCGGCGAGAGCGCGCGCGGGTTGAGGTCGTGCACGATGAACACGCGACCGCCGTCCTCGACCACGATCTCATGCATGCGCTGGAGGATTTTCGTGCGCGCCGCCTCATCGAACGTCGCCTGCGCCTCCTCGGCGAGGCGATCGACTTCCTTGTTCTCGTACCAGCCCCAGTTGAGCCCGACCGGGCCGCGGTTCGCCGTGGTGAAATGCTTGACGAAGCCCGACACGGGATCGCCCACCTGGAGGCTGACGTTGAGCGCGTCGACGTTGGGCAGCTTCTCCCAGCCGCGGAAGAAAGACTCGAGCAGCGTGTTCCAGTCCATCACCTCGAGCTTGACCTTGAAGCCCGCCGCCTCGAGCTGCGCCTTGGCGAGTTCGTTCATCGGCAGCGGCTGCATCTGGCCGGAGCCGGAGGTCGAGATGCCGATCGTGATGCTGCATGGATAGCAGCCGGCTTCTCTCAGCAGCGCCTCGGCTTTCTTAGGATCGTAGGTGTATTTCTTCGGGTTGCCGTAGAACGCTTGCGACGGGATGAAGACGCCGTAGCCTTCCATGGCGACGCCGCCCAGCATGTCGACCATCTCGGCGCGGTTGATCGCGTAGTTCGCCGCATGGCGCACGCGCGCGTCCTTGAATGGGCCCTTCACGAAATTGAGTTGATAGGTCCAGTTGTGCGGATACTGCAGCGTGACGATAGTCATGCCGGCGTCGCGCAGGCGCGGGATCGTGTCGGGCGAGGGCGCCTCGATGAAATCGACCTGGCCAGAGAGCAGGGCGGCGGCACGCGTCGTCGCCTCCGGCATCGGGATCAGCACCAGGCGGTCGTGTTTGGGAATGCGATCCTTGTCCCAATAGTCCGCGTTCTTCACCAGGTCGAGCCGCTCGCGCGGCACCACCTTGTCGAATTTGTAGGGGCCGGTGCCGGCCGGCGCCTTGGCGTAGACTTTGTAATCGTAGTTCGCCGCCTCGACCGCGCACTTCGAGATCATCATCCAGTAGGCCATGCTGTAATAGAACATGGCCTCCGGCGCTTTTGTTTGAATGGCGATCTTATAGTCGTCGATCTTCTCAGCCTTTACGATGGTGTTGGAGCGCGCGCGCTGGCGCGCGAAGTGCAGCGGGTGGAACTGCGGCGCCTTGTCGTTGGTCAGCCGCTCGATGTTCCAGATCGCCGCGTCCGCGTTCCACGGGCAGCCATCGTGGAACTTCACGCCCTGACGCAGCTCGAAGATCCATTTCGTCTTGTCCGCCTCGTCGATGTACCACCTGGTCGCTAGCCCGGGCTTGAGCACGGCCTCGCGGTCGCTGCGCGAAAGGTCCCAGTTGATCAGCGAGTCGTGCAGCGACCAGCCGACGAAGCGCAGGCCCTCGAACCCCTGGTCGGGTTGACCCGTCCAGTCGGGAATGTCGCCGGCGGTCATCGCCACGCGCAGCACCGACTCGGCGTGCGCCGCAGCCGTCATTGTCGTGCCGAGCAGGAGCGCAAGGCCCGCTGCACGCAAGAATTTCCGGATTGGGATCGGCATGCGAAATCCTCCGCGTGCGACCCGGCCTGTTCATTGGTGCAAGGGCGATGCCAACCCGCTACCCGTCACCCCGGGGCCCGAGCGAAGCGAGGGAGCCCGGGGTCCATGAACACCGGCAGAGCCCAGTTCCGCGCAGTCCGGTGTTCATGGGTTCCGGGCTCGCCGCTGCGCGGCGCCCCGGAATGACAATCGAGGTGGGGAGCGAAGGGAGCCCTGCTCAATTCTTCCCTGCGCACTGCACAAAGAGTGAGCGTTTACCCTGCTTCGTTCCGGCGTAAGGTGGGCCGCCGGTCCCCGCCTCCCTCACCTCAGCAAACCGCCATGACCCATCATCATCTCGCCGCCAGCGTACTGAACTGTCACTGGGGCTATTTCGACGCGACACGCGCCCCTGTGCTCACGATCAAGAGCGGCGATCGTGTCACCATCGACACGGTGTCCGGCGCTCCGGGCTTCTATCCCAAATCCGGCTTTCACGTGCCGCCCGAACTGTTGGAAATCCACAAGGCGCATCCCGGCTATCAGCTCGGGCCGCACATCCTCACCGGCCCGGTGGCGGTCGACGGCGCCAAGTCCGGCCAGGTGCTCGAGGTGCGTATCATCGACATCAAGTTGCGCCAGGATTGGGGCTACAACCTGATCCGCCCGCTCGCCGGCACGTTGCCGGACGACTTTCCCGAGCCGCGCCTGCTCAACATCGCGCTCGATCTCGAACGCAACGTCGGCAAGCTGCCGTGGGGCCTCGAGCTTCAGCTCGCGCCGTTCTACGGCATTCTCGCGGTGGCGCCGCCGAAATCATGGGGCCGCATCACCTCGATCGTGCCGCGCGCGCACGGCGGCAACCTCGACAACAAAGAATTGATCCCCGGCGCGACGCTCTATCTGCCGATCTTCAACGACGGCGCTCTGTTCTCCTGCGGCGACGGGCACGGTGTGCAGGGCGACGGCGAGGTCTGCGTCACGGCGATCGAGACCGCTCTGCAAGGCACGTTCGAGCTGATCGTGCGAGACGACCTCTGTTTCACCTACCCGCGCGCCGAGACGCCGACGCATTTTATTACGATGGGCATGGACCCCGACCTCGACCAATGCGCCGTGATGGCGCTGCGCGATATGATCCGTTTAATCCGCGAGCGCACCAATCTCACCGCCGAGGACGCCTATACGCTATGCAGCCTCGCCGCTGACCTGCGCGTGACCCAGACGGTCAACGGCTCGAAGGGCATCCACGTGATGCTGGCAAAATTTTTGTTGAGCGCATAGGGCGCGCCGTACCCCCTCCTGCAGTCGCGGCGTCCGAGCGGGTCTGGATTGAGGATCGACGTTCCTCATGGCGCGTCTTTGGTAGAGAACATTGGCGCGGCGATTAGTTTTTTGGCAGCGGCCCGGAACACCACCCCAAAATTGAGCATCAGCGCGTCCCGGCGGACAGGAAGCGCGCCAGGGCGAAGCCCCACCGGAGCGCCGATAAACGGCTGACAATGCATAGGTTTGTCGGCCAAGCGAAAAGCCGCGCCGGACCCGCCGCGGCGCGGGTCGCCGTTTGGCACACGGCTTGCTCAATCTCCACCTCAGCGCGGGGCGGTTGCCCGTCGACGGCGCAGGTCATCATGACTCCAGCTTCTGCACCCGGTTTCCGACGCCAATCATCGGTACCAGCAGCCGTCATCGACGCCGAGCCAGAGCCGATCGCGGTCGACCTCGACCGCACGGCGCTCGTCATCATCGACATGCAGCGCGATTTCCTCGAGCCCGGCGGGTTCGGCGAGACGCTCGGCAATGACGTATCGCGGCTCGCCGCCGCGGTCGAGCCGTGCCGCGCGGTGATCGAGGCCGCGCGCAACCGCGGCATGCTCGTCGTTCACACCCGCGAGGGCCACCTGCCGGATCTCTCCGATGCGCCCCCGGCCAAGGTCGAGCGCGGGCAGCCCAACTTGCGCATCGGGGCGCCCGGGCCCATGGGCCGGATTCTCATCCGCGGCGAGCCCGGCCACGACATCATCCCGGCGCTCTACCCGGTGCCCGGCGAGCCGATCATCGACAAGCCGGGCAAGGGCGCGTTCTACGCCACGGGCCTGGGTCAGCTCCTCGCCGACAAAGGCATCGAGAATCTTTTGGTGTGCGGCGTCACCACCGAGGTGTGCGTCAACACCACCGTGCGCGAAGCCAACGACCGCGGCTACCGCTGCATCGTGCTCGCCGACTGCTGCGCGTCTTATTTTCCCGAGTTTCACGCCGCCGGCCTCGCGATGATCAAGGCGCAGGGCGGCATCTTCGGCTGGGTGTCGGGCTCAAAGCCGGTGATCACCGCAATGGCAACCGGGTGACGAAGCAAACAAACGTGCGCCTGAGCAAACCCGAACAGGAGAGCGTGCGATGACCGCGACCGCGAAGAAGCCGGCCCTGTGGACCCCCGGCGACTGGAACGCCTTCTTCGGCTTCGGCACCAACATCCTGGTCAACATGCTGGTGCTGACCACGCTCCTGCGCTTCGTGCTGAAAATGCCGGACAGCATCGTATTCGGGCGCATCCTGCCGGCGCTCGGCCTGATGATGTGCCTGAGCACGCTCTATTACGCGTGGCTCGCCTATCGTCTGGCGGAGAAGAGCGGACGCAGCGACGTGTGCGCGCTGCCCTCGGGCGTGAGCGTCCCGCACATGTTCGTCGTGACTTTCGTGATCATGCTGCCGATCGGCCTCAAGACCGGCGATCCGATCAAAGCCTGGGAAGCGGGGATCGTCTGGGTGTTCTTCCAGAGCTTCATCCTCATGGCGGGCGGCTTCATCGCGCCCTACATCCGCCGCATCACCCCGCGCGCCGCGTTGCTCGGCACGCTCGCCGGCGTGTCGATCACGTTCATCTCGATGCGGCCGGCGCTGGAAATGTACCAGACGCCGCAGATCGGCATCGTCTGCTTCGCCATCATCCTGTTGAGCTGGTTCGGCGGCGTGAAATACCCGAAGGGCATCCCTGCCGGCCTGGTCGCGATCGCGGTCGGCATGGTGATCGCCTGGGGCTCGAACCTGTTCGGCTTGAATCTCGGCGGCATGAGCGTCGACAAAGTGAGCGCCGCGGTGTCGAGCTTCGGCTTCGCGGTGCCGCTGCCGGCGATCGATCACGTGTTCTCCGGCTTCGAGTTCCTCGGCATCATCCTGGTGACGGCGATTCCCTTCGGCATCTACGACCTCGTCGAGGCGATGGACAACGTCGAGAGCGCGGAAGCAGCCGGCGACGCGTTCCCCACCACCCGCGTGCTCACCGCCGATGGCGTCGTGAGCCTCATCGGCTGCCTGATGGGCAATCCGTTCATCAACGCGGTTTACATCGGCCATCCCGGCTGGAAGGCCATGGGCGGGCG
>JAFAUQ010000158.1 GCA_019243195.1 Hyphomicrobiales bacterium | reverse complement strand
CGTGGACGCACATGCACGTCCAGTCGGTCCTTCGATACATCGATGCCAACATAGATCGCCTCCATCTTAACCCCTCCTTGCGCAATCGGGCTCGCCTTGCGGCCCAAGCGACTGTTCGGGTTCGATGGAACGGCGGACGGGGCACCGAGCTGAGGGACGGGCTTATTAGCCCTTGGATGACACGGGCTCCCATCCGCCACCGCACCGGTCAATCTAACCGGTTTGGTGATTCGTAAGTTACAAGGATGACGGTTGTGATTGTTGCACGACCGGCAATCACGCCTTCCTGACGCCCCAGAACAGCGGGATCGGGCACTGCACGATCCCGGTGACGTTCTTGCGCCAGGCGGCGTAGCGCAGGAAGAAGCCGGTCGGCCCGTAGATCGCGCAGTCGAACGCCGCCTTGTTGACCCGGCGCGCCACCGCCATTTCCTCCTCGCCGCCCGTGGCCTCCATCCAATCGGTGATCGCCGCCTCAAGCCCCGCGTCGCTCGGCCAGCCGAACCAGGCATCGTCGCCGCTGGCGCGCAACGCGATGTAGCTCGCCGGATCAATGCAGCCGACGCCAGGATGCACGGTGTGGAACATGTTCCAGCCGCCCTGGCCAGGCGGCGACTTGTTCGCGCGCCGCCCGACAACCGTGCCCCAGTCGGTGGCGACGAAATCGACGTTGACGCCGAGCCGGCCGAGCAGATCGACCGTGATCTCCCCCATCGCCTTGTGCTGCGGCTGGTCCTGCGCCGCCATGCAGACGACCGGCTGGCCGGCGTAGCCGGACTGCGCCAGCAGCCGCTTCGCCGCATCGAGATTGCGCGGGCCCTTGAGGATCTCGCCGCCCTCTTCGTTGTAGATCGGTGTGTCCGGTGGAAAGAAGCTAGGCATCGGCTTCCACAGCGTGGCGTCGTCGCCCGCCACCGCGCGCATGTAGTCCTCCTGGCTCATCGCCATGAGGATCGCGCGCCGCGCCCGCACGTCGTTGAACGGCGGATGCAGATGATTCATGCGGAAGGTACCGACGTTGCCGAGCGGGTCGGCGATGTCGATCGTGATGTTGCGATTGCGCTTGAGCAGGGGCGCGAGGTCGGGAAGCGGCTGCTCCCACCAGTCGATCTCGCCGTTCTGCAGCGCCGCCGCTGACGCGCCGGGATCGGGCATCACGATCCACTCGATCCGGTCGATGAGCATCTTCTTGCCGCCGGCAAGCCACGATGGCGGCTCCGATCGGGGCACATAATCGGCAAACCGCTCGAACACGGCGCGCGCGCCGGAAATTTGCTCGGCAGCGACGAACCGCATCGGCCCGCTGCCGGTGTAGTCATTGATCAGTTTGTACGGATCGGTCTTGGCGACGCGCTCCGGCATAACCACCGCGAGCGGCGTGCCGGCCTTTCCGAGCGCCGCGGTGAGCCGGGGAAACGGTTTCTTGAGCACCCAGCGGAAGGTGCGGTCGTCGAGCGCGGCAAGCTCGTGTTCGATCGCGCGGATCATCTTGCCGGCGCCATCGCGCGCCGACCAGCGTTTCAGACTCGCGACGGCGTCGCGCGCCAGCACTGGCTCGCCGTCGTGAAATTTAAGCCCCGCGCGCAGGCGGAACGTCCAGGTGAGCCCGTCGGCGCTCGTTTCTTCCGCTTCGACCATCTGCCGCTGCGGCTGCAGCTTCGCGTCGGAGCCGTAAAGCATGTCGTAGACGAGCGCGCTCGCGTTGCGCACGATGTTGGCGGTACCCCAGGTCGGATCGAAGTTGGCGAGGTCGACGTGCGGCACGAAACGCAACGTGCGCGCGGCTCCTTGCGCCAACGCCGGTCCAGGCAGGCGAGGGGAGGCGGCGAGCGCGGCGGCACCCGCGACGGACTTGAGAAATTTCCGCCGGTTCATTCTTAGCCCTCGTACCCGGCGGCCAAGCTTACCTCCGTAAGCCGCTGTGCGCCACGTCAAATCGGCGCGGTATCGGGGTGGAACGCGGCGGCGGTTGGGCCGTTTTCATCCGATGGAAAGCCTGCTCAAGTTCCTGCCCGCGCGGCCGCAACCGGTTCTCGTGCGCTACAGCGCGTCGGCCGTCATGGTGCTGGTCTTTTTCGCGTTCCACTTGGGCGCGGGACAGGCGGCGGGCAATTATGGTTTCATCCTATTCATCCCGCCCATCATGGTGGCGGCGGTTCTGTTCGACCGCGGCAGCGGGTTTTTCGCGACGGCGCTGAGCGCCGTTCTGGTCGCCGTGCTGCTCGACTGGCGCGCATACCCGGTCAATCACGTCGCCGCCCTCACGCTATTTGTCTGCGTCAGCCTGTTCGTCGTCATCGTCGGCGAGGGCATGCGCAAGGCGCTCGAGCGGTCGGCCGCCGCCCGCGAGGATCTTGAGCTGCTGATGGAGGAGCAGGGCCATCGCATCAAGAACGACCTCGCGATCGCCTCGGCGTTGATCGCGCTGCAGGCGCGGGCGCAAAGCGACACTGCGGTGCGCACGGCGCTGGAAAGCGCGGTCGCGCGGGTGCACGTGCTGGCGAAAGGATACGACCATCTGCGCGTCACCGAGCGCGATCAGGCGACCGACATGACGAGTTATCTCGGGGAGGTGTGCTGGAAACTGGGCGAAGGGTTGCGTGGAGTGCGGCCGATCGCGGTCGAGGTGGATGCCGATCGGGTCGAGATACGCTCGCAAATGGCGACCCGCATCGGGCTGATCGTCAACGAGCTGGTGACGAACGCGCTCAAACATGCGTTTCCCGACGAGCGCGGCGGCACGGTTTCCGTGCGGATGCGCCGTAACGCTGACGAACTCACCCTCACGGTCGAGGACGATGGCATCGGCTGCTCCGATGCGCTCACCGAGGGCCTTGGCTCGCGCTTGGTGCGTTTGCTGGTGCAGCAGTTACGCGGGCACATGACGCGCGAACTCGCCAAGTCCGGTTGCCGCGTCACCATCGTCATTCCGGTCGCCGCGGCGTAATGCGCCGCTCGCCGTAAAGCCGTCTCCGAGCTATCGTCATTCCGAGGAGCGAAGCGACGAAGCAATCCAGGGCAATACGCCCGGCCCCTGGATTGCTTCGTCGCCGCTGCGCGGCTCCTCGCAATGACGAGAAACGCAGAGCCCGGAGATGAGCACGCAGCAGCTTCTCGCCGTTCCGTCGCGGCTGCCGGCCAAGGGGTCGGCGCGGTCGCCGCGTGGCGGAAACCTGCGGCGCGCGGAGTTCATCTGGGGCGTGGCCTTCATCGCCCCCTATGCGGCGGTGTTCCTCGCCTTCGTTATCTATCCGTTCGGTTATGCGCTGTGGCTCGCAAGCGATCCCGCACTCTATTCCGAGCTGATCGCCGATCCGCTCTACCTGACGACGCTCATCAACACGTTTCTCTTCGTCGGTCTCGGCGTGAACCTGAAAATGTTCCTCGCACTGCTGCTGTCCGGCTTCTTCCTACGACGGCGCTGGTGGATTCGCGCGCTGCTCGCGGTCTACGTCTTGCCCTGGCTGATCGCCAGCGCGCAGGTGGGGATCTCGTTCCATTGGATGCTGATCGGCGAGCGCGGCCTCATCGACGGCCTGATATCTGAATTCTTCGGGATCGATGGGCCGCTGTGGCTCAACGATCGCGCGCTGGCGGTCGGCGCAAACATCGCCGCTTACGTGTGGAAGTGGATGCCGTTCTGGACGATGATCTTTCTTGCCGCCCGCATGACCATCCCGCGCGACATTTATGACGCGGCGAGCATCGACGGCGCCACCGGGGTGCGCCGCTTCGTCCACGTTACCTTTCCGTTGATGGCGAACCTTTATCTGGTCTGCACCCTGCTCTCGGCGCTGTGGACACTGGGCGAATTCACCACCGTGTTTCTGGTCTCGGGGGGCGCGCCGGCCGGGCACAGCCACGTGCTCGCGACGCTCGGCTACCGTTACGCCTTCGACACCTCGCGGCCTGCGCTCGGGGTGGCGGTGGTGATGTCCATCCTGCCGCTGCTGATCCCGACGGCAATCCTGCTGATGCGCCGGTTTCATGTGAGCGAGGTGCGGTTGTGAGCGGCGCCGCCGGTTCGCGCGATCGCCTGCGCCGGATGCTCGTCGAGGCGGGCTCGGCGCTGCTCGCCGTCGCGCTCCTGATCTGGTCGCTGCTGCCGATCTACAACATGTTTCTGATCGCGCTCGATCCGGAGGAGGGCGAGGTCGAATTCACCGGCAATTTGTGGACGCCCGAGCCGTCGCTGCAGAGCTTCGTCGAGGTCGTGACCCAGGACGCCCGTTACCTCGAGACTTTCTGGCAGCAGTTCGGCAACAGCGTGATCATCGGCGTGGCGACCACCATTCTCACCGTCGCGATCGGGTCATTGGCGAGTTTCGCGGTGAGCAACCTGCGGCTCGGCAAGGGGCGCTTGCTGACCAACACCGCGCTGCTGAGCTACGCCATCCCGGCGTCGTTCCTGATCGTGCCCTATTACCGCATCGTTCACGTCTACGGGCTCGCCGACAACCTCTTGGCCGTCATTGCGGCGCAGGTGACGTTCGCCACCCCGTTCGCCATCCTGATCCTGCAACTCTACGGATGGCTGATTCCGGCGGCGCTCGACGACGCGGCGCGCGTCGACGGCGCCTCGCCCCTGCAGATCTATCTGCGCATTTACCTGCCGGTGATGGTTCCGGCGCTCGCGGTCGTCGCCGTCTACGCGCTGCTGCTGGCGTGGAACGATTATCTGTATCAGGCGGTGCTGTTGCTCCCGCGCCACTCGACGGTCGCCATGGTGCAGGGGAATCTGTTCGCCGACACCGACGCCGAATGGAACGCGATGATGGCGGCCGGCATCATCTATGCGCTGCCGCCGATCCTCTTGCTGCTGGCGCTGCGCCGGCACGTTGCCGCGAGCCTCGCCATGGTCAGCGCGGGGGTGTAGCCCGTTCGCAATTGCGGTTGACCCGCGCTCTCAGCGGCCCACGTTGCACGATTCCCAGCGCCCATAGCCGAGGTCGACGGCGCAGCCGTTGATGTTGCCGTGATAGGCATAGCCCGGGTCCTGGAAGCCGCGGTATTGGCGCGGCACGCGTGCCTGATAGCCATAACGCGGCACCCGCACGTCGTAATGCGCGCGGCGCTTGGAGGAACCGACGAGCGTGACGTCGCCGGCTCCAGTCTTGATCCCGGACCGGTCGGCCCTCGTGAGCGCGCCTGCCGGAACATTCCCAATGCCAAGCATGATTGCGACGATTGCCGGAATTGCCAACGAACGCATGATTGTCTCCTTTGGTCCTTAGTTCTCTTCAGCAGCCTTCGGCGTGATGCGCACCGACGTTGAGCGAATCTCCGCGACGATGCGCGCCCGCGTCTCGTCGGGTTGCGTGCAAACCGCGGTTGCGACCCCGCGCAGCATGTGGCGCAGCCCATGCACCTGGTCGAGCAGATCGAGGATGATCGGGATCGCCTCCGCGTTGACCCCCATGTCGTGCTGCAGGTCGCGGATCAGCCGGGCGCGCGCCAGATCGGTTTCCGAGAAATCGGCTGCTTCCGCGTCGCGGCGCGGCATCAGCCAACCGGCTTCCAGCCACGCTTCGAGCGCGGTCGCGTCGAGCCGCGCCGCGAGGAGAAATTCGCGTGTGCGCATCGTCATGACCCCGTGGACTGACGCGCGCCCGTCTGCGCGGCGCGCCATTGCGCGATGAGCTTCTCAAGCTCGGGATCGGGCTTCTCCGGCAGCATCACCTTGAGCGTGACGTACTCGTCGCCCGCGGTGCCGCCGCGGCGCGGCACGCCCTTGCCCTTGAGGCGGAGCACTGCGCCGCTGTTCGACCATTTCGGCACGGTCATGGTCACCGGTCCGGTCGGGGTCGGCACGGAAATGCGGCCGCCCAGCACCGCCTGATCGAGCGGGATTGCCAGCTCGACGTGGATGTCGTCGTCCTTGCGGGTGAACTGCGGATGCGGCCGCACCGCGATCTCGATCAGCGCGTCGCCGGGCGCACCGCCGCCTATGCCCGGCCGCCCCTTGCCGCGCAGCCGCAGCACTTGGCCCTCGTGCGTACCCGCCGGAATGGTGACTTCGAGTGCCGCGCCGTCCGGCAGCGTGATCTGGCGCTTGGCGCCATTGACCGCGTCGAGAAACTCGACCTCGAGCTGATAATGCGCGTCCGCCCCGCGCATGCGCAGGTTGGTGCGCCCGCCCCGGCCGAAGATCTCCGCGAGCACGTCCTCGTCGGCGAAATCCGCAAAGCCCGCGTCGCTGGTGTAACTGCGCGAGGCGCCCCGGTCGGCGAAGTCGCGATAGTAGCGCTGCTGCGGCCGCTCCTGGCCGCTGGCGTCGATCTCGCCGCGGTCGAAGCGCGCGCGCTTTTCCGGATCGCTCAGCAAGGCGTAGGCGGCCGCGACGTCCTTGAACTGCTCCTCCGCTTTCTTGTTGCCGGGGTTGAGGTCGGGATGGAGCTTCTTGGCGAGGCCGCGATAGGCCTTTTGGATCTCGTCCGCCGACGCGTCCTTCTTCACCCCCAGAGTCTCGTAGGGATCGCCCGGCAAGGTCGTCTCCTCGGTGCCGTAAATGCCGGGTGAAACTTGGCCGCCGGCTTTGCGGCTCGTCAACCGGCCATTTGGCGTGGGGTTCCGGGCACGCGGCCGCGGCGGGATCGTCCGAATGACGCGAT
>JAFAUQ010000247.1 GCA_019243195.1 Hyphomicrobiales bacterium | reverse complement strand
GCGCTGGTTCATCGGGAACAGCACGACCTCGCGCAGGTTCTCCTCCCCGCACAACAGCATGACGATGCGGTCGATCCCGGGCGCGATGCCGCCGTGCGGGGGCGCGCCGTAGGAGAGCGCGCGCAACATGCCGCCGAACTTCTCTTCCAGCACGCTTTCCTCATAGCCGGCGATCGCGAAGGCCTTCTTCATCACATCGGGGCGATGGTTGCGAATGGCACCCGACGACAGCTCCACGCCGTTGCACACGATGTCGTACTGGATCGCCTTGATGCCGAGGATCGTGGCGTGATCGTTCGGGGCGAGCTTGAGGAAATCCTCGGGATCGATATTCGGCATTGAGAATGGATTGTGGGAAAAATCGATCTTCTTCTCCTCCTCGTTCCATTCGTACATGGGGAAATCGACGATCCAGCAAAACTCGAAGCCGTCCGTCTTTATCAGCCCGAGCTCTTCGCCGATGCGCGAACGCGCCGCACCGGCGAGCCTGGCGGCTGCGGGCGGCTTGTCGGCAGCGAAGAACACGGCGCCGCCGGCCGCGATCCCGGCCTTGCGCGCGATCCGCTCCTGCACGTCCGCGGGGATGAACTTTGCGATCGGGCCCTTCCCGCCGTCCGCCTCGAATACGATGTAGCCGAGCCCCGGCGCGCCCATGTCGGCGCGCGCCCATTCGTTGAGCTTGTCGAAGAACGAGCGCGGCTGCACCGCCGCTCCGGGCGCCGGAATGGCGCGCACGACGCCGCCCGCCTTGATCACGTTCTTGAACGCGTTGAAAGTGACGCTCGCCTCGTTGAACTCCGCCGTCACGTCGGCGATTTCCAGCGGATTGCGCAGATCGGGTTTGTCGGTGCCGTATTTGGTGAGAGCCTGCGCATAGGGAATCAGCGGGAACTTGGGCGTTACCGGCTTGCCGCCTGCGAACTCCTCGAACACGCCGCGCAACACCGGCTCTACCGCCGCGAAGACGTCCTCCTGGGTGACGTAGCTCATCTCCACGTCGAGCTGATAGAACTCGCCGGGGGAGCGGTCGGCGCGCGCATCCTCGTCGCGAAAGCATGGCGCGATCTGGAAATAGCGATCGAAGCCGGAGATCATCACCAGCTGTTTGAATTGCTGCGGCGCCTGCGGCAGCGCGTAGAATTTGCCCGGATGCAGGCGCGAGGGCACGAGGAAGTCGCGCGCGCCCTCGGGCGACGACGCCGTGAGGATCGGTGTCTGAAACTCGAAGAAACCCTGCTCCTTCATGCGCCGGCGGATGCTGTCGATGATCGCGCCGCGCTTCATGATATTTGCGTGCAGGCGCTCACGCCGCAGGTCGAGGAAGCGGTATTTGAGGCGGATCTCCTCGGGGTATTCCTGCTCGCCGAACACCGGCAGCGGCAGTTCCCCCGCCTGGCTGAGCACCTCGATTTCACTGATGAAAACCTCGACCGCGCCGGTCGGAAGCTCGGGGTTTTCGGTGCCCGCGGGGCGCTTACGCACCTTGCCGTCGATGCGCACGACCCATTCCGAGCGCAGCTTCTCCGCCGCTTTGAACGCCGGGCTGTCCGGATCGGCGACGCACTGGGTGAGCCCATAGTGATCGCGCAAGTCGATGAACAGAAGCCCGCCATGGTCGCGGATGCGATGGCACCAGCCGGACAGGCGCACGTCGCTCCCGATGTCACTCTCGCGCAGGGCGCCGCATGTGTCGGTGCGGTAGCGATGCATGGCTGAGTTCCGCAGGAAAAGTGGGCTGAGCCCGTCGCAGCGGGCACTACAGGAAGCCTTAAGTGTCCACAAGTGCTAACACCTAACTCATGAATCGGATGACCACCGCCGAAGCCACCGTGGCTTCGCTCCTCGCACACGGCATCGACACGATCTACGCGCTTCCCGGCGTGCACAACGACGACCTGTTCGACGCCATGTTCAAGGCGGGCGATCGGTTGCGCACGGTGCACACGCGCCACGAGCAGGGCGCGGCCTATATGGCGCTGGGCGCGGCGCTGGCGACGAACCGGCCACAGGCCTACACGGTGGTGCCAGGACCCGGGTTGCTCAACAGCGGCGCGGCGCTCATCACGGCATACGGCATGAACGCGCCGGTGCTGGCGCTGATCGGGCAAATTCCGGACGCCGATATCGGACGCGGCTTCGGCTGGCTGCACGAAATCCGCGATCAGTCAGGAATCATCGAACGGCTGGTCGATTGGTCGGCGCACATCCGCGCGCCGCACGAGGCGCCGCGCCTCGTGGCGGAGGCGATCCGATCGATGCGCATAGGACGGCGGGGGCCCGCCGCGCTCGAATGCGCCATGGACGTATGGGGCCGCGCCGGGCCCGTCGCAGCGACTGCGCCGCTGCCGGTGCCGCGGGTGCCGATCGACGAGGACGGCGTGGCGGCGGCCGCCAAGCTGCTCGGCGCGGCGGCACGGATTCTCATCGTGTGCGGGGGCGGCGCGCAGGACGCGAGCGCCGAAGTCACCGAGCTTTCCGCCATGCTGCAGGCGCCGGTGCTCGGCTTCCGCCGCGGCCGCGGCGTGCTCGACAGCCGCGACCCGCTGAGCGTCACCTTCCCGCTCGGCCACGAGCTGTGGGGGGAGGCCGACGTCGTGCTTGCGGTCGGCACGCGCATCCATCTGCAGCAGACGATGTGGGGCGTCGACGACAATCTCGCGATCATCCGGGTAACCGCCGATCCGGGGGAGCCCGCGCGCTTTCGCAAGCCGGCGGTCGCGCTGATCGGTGACTCCCAGCCCATCCTGCGACGCCTCATCGATGTGCTGCCGCCGCACAATCGCGCGCGCCCCTCGCGCAAAGAGGAGATGCTGGAGCGGCAAGCGAAGCTGCGCGCGCGGCTCGCCAAGCTCGCCCCGCAACTCGCCTATCTTCAAGCGATCCGCGCCGAGTTGCCGGAGGACGGCATTTTCGTGGACGAGGTGACGCAGATCGGGTTTGCCTCGCGGCTTGCCTTTCCGGTCTACAAGCCGCGCACGTTCTTATCGCCGGGCTATCAGGACAATCTCGGCTGGGGCTTCGCTACCGCGCTCGGCGTGCAAGACGCACGGCGCGACGTGCCGGTGCTCGCGATTTCCGGCGACGGCGGATTCCTCTACACGGCGAATGAACTTGCGAGCGCGATCCGCCATCGCATTCCGCTCGTCACCGTGCTGTTCGCCGACGGCGCCTTCGGGAACGTGCGCCGCATTCAGGAAGAGCGCTACGGCAACCGGCTGATCGCGAGCGACCTTACGAATCCGGACTTCGTGAGATTCGCCGAAAGCTTCGGCGCGGCAGCAGAGCGCGTGCGCTCGCCCGAGGAGTTGCGCGCGGCGCTGCGGCGCGGCTTCGCCCGCCGCGACGGCCCCACCTTGATCGAAGTGCCGGTCGGCCCGATGCCGAGCCCGTGGGAATTCATCTTCCTGCCGAGAGTGCGCGGCAAGTGATTGTCATTGCGAGGAGAGCGCAGCGCGACGAAGCAATCCAGGAGCTTCACGCTCCGTGCGCGTTGCCCTGGATTGCTTCGCTGCGCTCGCAATGAACGAGTCAGGGCGCAATTTTCCTCTGCACGCGCTGATCGAAGCGGGCGACATTGACGACGACGCGCTGGTGCAGGCCATCGCCGATCGCTTCCTTTTCGTCGCGTGCCTCGACGCGGAAATCGAGGGTGCGCCCGTCGACGTTGACCAGTTCCGCCGTCACCCGGACGCGCATGCCGACCGGCGTTGCCGCGTAGTGCCGGACATCGAGATGGATGCCGAGGCTTTGGTGGCCCTCCGGCAGCAGCTTCTCGACCGCATCGAGCGCGGCCGCTTCCATGAGGTTGATCATCACTGGGGTAGCGAGCACGCGGACGCGGCCGCTGCCGACGAAGGGCGCGGTATGCTCCTCGCCAACGACGATTTCCGCCGAGCCTTTCATGCCGGGCCGCAGTGGGGATAAATCGACCATGGCGGCCTCTTTGCTCCGGGCGAAAATCGATTATATCGCAAGAGCTTGTTCGGCGGTGCTGTGCCGATGATTCGTCCCAAGCCAACGGCCAACGGCTTTCCGCCCCGGCATTCGCCGAGCATATCCCGTCTTTCGACTTGCGGCAGCCGCCTGCAACCGCGCAAATAGCCCTATGCATGTGATTACGACAACGCAGGAATTGGCCGAGGCGTGTGGCCGGCTGGCGAAATACCCTTATGTCACCGTCGATACCGAGTTCCTGCGCGAGTCGACCTATTTCCCCATCCTGTGCGTCGCCCAGATGGCGAGCCCCGACGAATCGGTCGTGATCGACACGCGCGCGGAGGGCATCGACCTCACCCCGTTCTTTACGCTGATGGCCGACGAGCGCGTGCTCAAGGTGTTTCACGCCGCGCGCCAGGACATCGAAATCGTCTGGCACCAAGCGGGCCTGATCCCCCATCCGGTGTTCGACACGCAGGTTGCCGCCATGGTGCTCGGCCATGGGGATTCGATTTCCTACGACCAACTGGTCCACCGCATCACCGGCGATACGCTCGACAAGTCACACCGCTTCACCGACTGGACGCGGCGCCCGCTCACGACCCAGCAGATCGCCTACGCGATTTCGGACGTGACGCATTTGCGCGACGTCTATCTGGCGCTTTCCGCTGAGCTCGAGCGGCGCGGCCGCGCCGAGTGGGTGCGCGAAGAGATGGAGGTGCTCACCTCGCCCGACACCTACCGGCTCGACCCGGATTGCGCCTGGGAACGCCTCAAGACCCGGGTGCGCAAGCCCAAGGACCTCGCCGTGCTGATCGAGCTTGCGGCCTGGCGCGAGCGGGAGGCGCAGACGCGCGACGTGCCGCGCGGACGCGTGCTCAAGGACGACACGCTGGCCGACATCGCAGTGCATGCGCCGACTTCGGTCGAGAAGCTCGGCAGCTTGCGCTCGCTGCCGCGCGGGTTCGAGCGTTCGAAATGGGGCGAGGCGATCCTCGCCGCGACCGCGCGCGGCCTCGCGCGCGACCCGAAATCGCTGCCGCGGATCGAACGGGTCAAAGGAGTTCCCAACGGCGCAGCGACCGTCGAACTGCTCAAGGTGCTCCTGCGCATGACGTCCGAGCGCCACGCGGTCGCCGCCAAGGTGATCGCCACGGTCGACGATCTCGAACGGATCGCCGCCAGCGATGAGGCGCCGGTGGCGGCGCTGCGCGGCTGGCGACGCGAGCTGTTCGGCGAGAGCGCGCTCGCGCTCAAGCACGGCCAACTGGCGCTGGCGATCGAGAACGGACGCGTAGTTGCGGTCGAGCGAGCGAATAGCGAATAGCGAATAGTAAGAAGAACCGGTATTATGGCGCAAACGGCACCAAAATTTTAGAGCCCGCCGCGCCGGCCTGATTTACGTTCCGGCGCATGGCAACACGACCGCGCCCGGAAGAATGCGTCCGTAACCTGATCGCCCAAGCCGAGAGCTTCGCGGTCGGCCTACAGTTGATGGCGCTGGCGCTTGAAGAACTTCCCAAAGAGCGGGCCGGCGCCATCGCGGCGAGCGCTACGGAAATCGTGGTACGGATGGGCCTACTCAGGACACTGTTACGCGCCTAGACGTTTTGCAGATACCTGCAAACGGTGATATGTTGATCACCGCAGGCGCGATCCGGCCTTCACCGGGAAAAGCGGAGGGGGCGGGATTCGAACCCGCGACGGGCAGGGTGAGTGCCCGTTACGACTTTTAAGGTCGCTGCAATCGGCCTCTCTGCCACCCCTCCAAGGGTGGTCAAACGGCCCCGCCATCGCGGCGGGGCCGTTTTGTTATTTCGTCTCCTCGGGATTTTGCTTCAACACGACCTGAACCTCGCCGGAACCGTTGTAGAGCATGTCGAAGATGTTGTTTGCGGTCATGAGCCACTTGGCGCGACCTTCGGGCGCCCAATTCGTCTCGGGAGGGGGCAGCTTGTCGAGCAGGCCCTCAATGAAGGGATGCAAGCCGCGGGGGGCCGGCCGCTCGGGTTCCGCGTATCCGCCAGCGCGGTCGCCGTTGCCTCCGCTGCCGTAGTCCTGCGACTGCGGCCCCGTCGGCGGCGGCGCGGCGGCGCCCAAGATCGGCTCAATCAACCGATCCGGCCCGGCGGTGAAGTAGCCCGCCTGCGTCGCCGACTTGTCGAACGCCAAGCGCGCCTGCTGCGCTGACTTGGGCGGCACGCCGAACCGGATGAAGGCTTGCTCCAAACCGTTCGGCCGCGGCGGAAGCTGGCGGCTCTTGAACTCCTCGAACGTGCGCCGATAGAGCGGCACGTTCAAGAATGCTTGCGCCTTCGCCGCACGCTGGCGTTGCTCGTTGCGGTCAACGATGGCCGCGCCAACGTCTGTCAGGTCGTACATGCCGTTCGCATAGTTCACGAGGCCGAACGTGCGAGCGGTCGTCACCTTGAGCACAAAGTTGCCGCTGCCCGCGCTCAATCCCATCACGCCGGCGAGCTGGTCCGTCTTCAACGCCACGCCGCCGTGATCCATGATGGCCTTCGCGACCGACATGCCGGTTTCGAGGTCGCGATACGGGAAACCAATCTTCGACACAGTGACGGCGGGGCGTTTCGCCGGCTGCGGCTTCGGCTTGCGGCGCGGCGCCGTCTTCGCCGCTGCCGGCTTCGCTGGCTTCGGCGGGGGCGGCAACCCCGGCGACGACACGGCGGCGTTCTCCGTTGGAGCATCGGCGCCGTTTTTGTCAGTTCCATTGACCAAGGTCATTGCTGCCTCCAACGGGGGCGCGGTGCATCGCACCGCGCCGGTTGGGTTGAGTTTCAGGGTGATGGTGACCGCGACCGCCTAGCCGCAAGCCGCGGTCACCGGGACCGCGGATCACGTTACCGCCGCAGCGGGTAAAGCCGCCGCCGGCAGACGCGAATCCGAACGCGGGGTCCTTTGACCCCGGTCCAGCGTGGCGCGGGCGCCATAGACGCTCCTGGTTAGAGAGCGTCGCTCTTGTGTGATTCGGCGGGGTGTGCCATATTCGTCACAGTCTGAGGGGACCGTGACGGCTGGCAACTCTTGCCCGTCGAACACCCTGGTGCCGGAGCGACTTCCTACACCAGAGCCTCAACCGGCGGCCGCTCCGCGTCCAACCGCGGGCGGCCGTTTGGCTATGGCCCGCCATCAATAAATCATGGTTTACGACCCGACGCAAGGGCCGCGTTCCGCGCGCGCGGCTGCACGTTATCATGCGGCTAGGATGTTTAAACGCGCGCGCTCGTTTCACCGGGGATTTTCGGTGCGTTTAGCGCACGCGTTTATCCGCCAGAAATTATTGTAACGCGCCGCCGACGCGGCGTTTAAACGTCTAATCTCAGGGCATCGCAGCCGATGGCTGATAGGCATTGAACAAGGAACACGGCCGAAAAGCCGCCGCGGGCGAGCTTGTTGGCGATGTTGCGGTCGCTTTCGCGCACGCCAAATTCTCTAAGCCTTTCCGCTAGTTGCTTGTAGCCAATGTCCCGCTTTTTCAGTTCCGCCTTCAGTAAGCCCTTCACCCGAGCCTGCCAGTCGATGTCCACCATTATCAATCCTCCATAGTCCGGGTAGGATTTATCCTACGAATATCATCATATGTGATATTTTTGTCATTGACAACGAGATCAGATGTCACTACAACCGATACAGTTACATCTGAAACGGTGATGTCGTGGCTCAACACTTCTTACTGTCTCGGCAGGCAAAGACGCTCTCGCTAGCGTCCGTCTTCCGCATGACGGACGCGGAAGTGGAGGTCACCTTCCGCTCAATCCGCTGGCCCGACACGAACGGCCAACCTGTGTGCCCGGATTGCGGTTGCGTCGATATCTGGGATTGCCGGCGCAAAACGGGCCTGCCGCGCTTCCGGTGCTCGGCTTGCCGCACGAGTTTTTCTATCACGTCGGGCACGCTGTTCGCATCCCGCAAGCTGCCGCTGCGGGGCTACCTCGCCGCCATTGCGATCTTCGCCAACGAGGTGAAGGGCAAGAGCATGCTCGCCCTCTCGCGCGACCTCGGGGTGTCCTACAAGGCCGCGTTCGTGCTCGCTCACAAGCTGCGCGAGACGATGGCAAACGAGTTGAAGGGCCGCGCGGTGGGTGGCGAGGGCAAGGTCGCGGAAATCGATGGCGGTTACTTCGGCGGCTACGTGAAGCCCGCGAACCGCAAAGAGAACCGCATTGACCGCCGGCTCGCTGAGAATCAGTCCGGGAAGCGCAAGGTCGTTGTGGTGCTTCGCGAGCGCGGCGGCACCACGGTCACGGGAGTTTTCAAGAGCGAGGGCCAGGCGCTCCCGTTCCTGCGGTCGCGGATCGCAAAGGGAACGATTGTCAACGCCGACGAGTCGACCGCGTGGAACGATCTTCAAGCCCGGTACGACATGGCCCGGATCAACCATTTAGAGGCTTACAGCGCGGACGGCGCTTCGACCAATTGGGCCGAATTATTCTTTTCCCGCATGCGCCGTGGCGAGATTGGTCATCATCACCACGTCGCCGGCCCGTACCTGCTTCGGTACGCGCAGGAAGCCGCATGGCGCGAAGATAACCGCCGCATGTCCAACGGCGAGCAAGTCAACCGCATCGGAAACAATGCGCTGACCGCCAAGCCGTCCGTTGATTTCTGTGGCTACTAGCAGCGGCACGTTCAGGACAAGCCTATCGCTGAATGAACCGCCAGCGTACGGGTCGCCCGCCGTCTGCTAACAGGTGTCTTGCGAGACTATGCCGGATGGCTGAGCGCACACAGCGTTCCAATTCGCTCACATCCTGCGGGGCGGGTTCGGCGTGCCCTTTCGTCTGGAGAAGCCGTACGGCAATCGTTTTGGCGGCGAGCGGTTCTGGAGAGGCTTTGAGCACGTCGAGAATGACCCGCCCCATGGTCCCGCGCTTGAACCACTTGTTGACCCTGTAGCGGCGCCGGGCCGGGATCGTGCGCACGTCGTAGGCCGGGTCGAATAATTTGATGACCGCCTCGACGTGCCGCAAGGCATCGGCAAGGCGTCTGGCCTCTCGCTTATTGGTGTGAACCCGACCGCCTAGATCGGCGTGAAGGCGAACGAGGAAAGCAACGGCGGGATGGTCCGGGTGTGCTTTGTAGGTTCGCGTCACGGCCCCCGAACGTAGGGGACGCGTGGCCGATCAGCCTCTAAAATTTTGGTGCCGTTTGCGCCATAATACCGAGAAGAACAACTATTCGCCATTCACTATTCGCTTATTTCGTTACTATCTCCGGCTCCCGGCCGATGAGGCGGGCGAGCTGACGCAGACGATTGAACAGGCGTTCGCCGGCAAGCGCGGTGAGTTCCCCTTCGAGCCGCAGCACCACGCGGTTGCGGTCCGCGGTCATCGGCGTGCGCGGCAGGATACCCGGCATGGCTGCCGAGACGAGATAGCCGACGCGCAACGCGGCGCCGAGCACGCGGGCGCGGTCGAGCATGCGCGGCGATGCCAGTTCGCGCAGCCGCAGAGAGAACTCGTCGTCCGTCATTCCTAGCCCGGCGTGACGGAAGAACACCGCGAGCCCGACATAGGCGCGGCCCGGATGGTCGATGCCGACGAAGGACGCGTGCGCAATGATGCTCAGCGACTCCTCGCCGCGGTAATCGGGGTGCGCGCGCCAGCCGATGTCGGCCAGCAGGCAGGCCGCATGGCGGTAGCGCCGCTCGTCCGCCGTCTCATCGAGACCGGTGGTCTGCATGAACCGGTCGGTCCATGGGATCAGCTCCTCGCAGTGGGCCGGCGACCGGGAGCGCAGCACATTGAGGTCCCCGGCGGTCGCCAGAAGGCCATCGCGGGCGCGCTCCTGCGGGTCGAGCAGCGAGTAGAGCAGGCCCTCGCGCACGCCGAGCGCCGAGAACATCACATCCTTGGGTCGCGCCAGGCGCACCACGTGTTCGAGCACCAACGCCGCATAGCCGAGCAGCGGACGGCGGGCGTCGTTGACCACTTCGATGCGCGAGAGCATTTCCGGGTGGATGCGGTGGGCGAGACGCGAGAACTCGAGCGCCTCGCGCGCAGGCATGCGATAGCCATGCATCACGTGGAGAGGGTACCCGATCTGCCACATGTGCAGCCGGGCGAGCGCGCGCCACGTGCCCCCGACCGCATAGAACGTGCGGCCCTCGCCTGCCGTCAACGCGGGCACGTCGTCGAGCGCCTGCTTGACGATCTTCTCGGCTTTCTTGAGCGATTTTGCCGAACTGTCCTGGAGCGCCAGCCCACCGAGGGGCAAGGTCACGCCGGCTTTGACCCGCGTACCGTGCACGTCGACGAGTTCGAGCGAGCCGCCGCCGAGATCGCCGACGATGCCGTCGGGGCGGTAGATGCCGGAAACGACGCCGAGCGCCGAGTACTGCGCTTCGCGCCGGCCTGACAGAATGTCAACGTCGGTGCCGCAGATGCGGGCGGCCTCGGCAATGAAGGCGCGGCCGTTAGTGGCGTCGCGACAGGCGGCGGTCGCGAGCACCCACAGCTTGCGCACGCCGACGGTATCCGCGAGCGCGCGGAAGCGGCGCAGCGCTTGCAGCGCCTTATCGACCGCCTCGGCATTGAGGAGGCCGGTCGATTGCACCTCGCGGCCGAGGCCGGCGAGCACCTTTTCGTTGAAGATCGGGGTCGGGCTGCGCGCGAGGCCCTCGTAGATGACCACGCGCACCGAGTTCGAGCCGATGTCGATGACGGCGATCGGCGGACCGTGGGCGAGGCGGCCTTGCGCCTCCTCGGGCCCTTCTTTGAGCATGATCTTTTCCGAAAATCGGTTCCCACTTTTCGGGATCATGCTCCGGGGCGCCGAGCTCCTAAGCGCGGTCACGCTGGCGGACGAGGCTGCGCGGAGGCGATTCCTTGAGGGATTTGCCACGGCCGGACAAGCTCGGATTGGTCATGAAATACTTGTGGGCATTGAACGGCTCCTCGCCGGCGGCGGCCTTTATGCGCACCGAGGTCCCGTCTGGCAAGAACTTCCAGCTTTGCTCGTTGTCCTTGAAGTTGGCGATCATGATCTGCCCGAGCACCTGCTCGTGCACGGTCGGATTGAGGATCGGGCACAGGACCTCGACCCGGCGGTCGAGATTGCGCGGCATCAGGTCGGCGGAGGAGATGTAAACCGCCGCGCGCGGATGCGGCAGGCCGTGCCCGGCGCCGAAGCAGAAGATGCGGCCGTGCTCGAGGAAGCGCCCGACGATCGATTTGACCCGGATGCGTTCCGAAAGCCCGGGCACGCCCGGACGCAGGCAGCAGATGCCGCGCACGACGAGGTCGATTTCGACGCCGGCGCGCGAAGCGGCATAAAGCGCATCGATCACCTCCGGATCGACGAGCGCATTCATTTTCATCCAGATCGCACCGGATCGGCCGGCCTTGGCGTGGGCGATCTCCTGGCGGATGTGATCGAGGATGCGGCGCCGCAGGTTGAGCGGCGAGACCGCCATCTTCTCGAGTTCCGCCGGCTCGGCATAGCCGGTGATGAAGTTGAAGATGCGGGCGACATCACGCGCGATCACCGGATCGGCCGTGAAGAACGAAAGGTCGGTGTAAATGC
>JAFAUQ010000202.1 GCA_019243195.1 Hyphomicrobiales bacterium | reverse complement strand
CCCGGTCGCGCGCGGCCGGACGGAGCAAACAAATGGCGGAGCCCCGCTACCGGCGCGTCATCGTCAAGATCGGCGGCGAGGCGCTCGCCGGTCCGGACGGGGCCGGCGTACACCAGGCTTCCGTCGATCGCGTCGCTGCCGACCTGGTGGCGGCGCGCGCGCTCGGAATCAGCCTCGGCATCGTCAACGGCGGCGGCAACATTTTCCGCGGCGTCGAGGTGTCCGCAAAAGGCGTCGAGCGTACGACCGGCGACGCCATGGGCATGCTCGCCACCGTGATGAACGCGCTCGTGCTGGAGGCGGCAATCGAGCGCGCCGGCGCCCCGGCGCGAACGCTGTCAGCGCTTGCGATGCCGGCCGTGTGCGAGACCTTTTCGCGCCAGCGCGCGCTCAAGCATCTCGGCGCCGGGCGAATCGTGCTTTTCGCGGCCGGCACCGGGAATCCCTTCTTCACCACCGACACCGCGGCGGTGCTGCGCGCCGGCGAAGTCGGGGCCGAGGCTGTGCTCAAGGGCACCAAGGTCGACGGGATCTACAGCGCCGATCCGATGAAGGACCCCAAGGCGCAGCGGTTCGAGCGGTTGAGCCATCAGGAGGCGATCGAGCGCGACCTTAAGGTCATGGATTCCACGGCCTTCGCGCTTGCCCGGGAAAACCGTATGCCTATCATCGTGTTCTCTATCCGAGAGCCGGGCGCCGTCGCGGCGGTGCTGGGCGGCAAAGGGCGCTCGACCATCGTCGGGTGAGGCACGGATCCGGCGAAACGATCCTAGTGCCGTGAACCCGAAGTTCGCACAACATTGCCGCAAGTCCGGTTGCGAACTTCGGGTTCAAAGCGGCACTGGAATTGTACATTTGCTAGTGTCCTACGATTCCGAGGTTCGCATCGGTCGTGCTGCAAGGTTGAGCGAACTTCGGAATCGGGACACTAGCCGGTTTGAGAGGCCTCCATGGCAACCGCAACGCATGATCTTGGCGAAATCAAACGGCGCATGCAGGGCGCCCTGCAGGTGCTCAAACAGGAGTTGAGCGGGCTGCGCACGGGCCGCGCCTCGGCGAATCTGCTCGAGCCGGTGCAGGTCGAGGCCTATGGCACCCGCATGCCGCTCAACCAGCTTGCCACCGTGAGCGTGCCCGAGGCGCGCATGATCAGCGTGCAGGTGTGGGACCGGTCGATGGTGCACGCGGTCGAAAAAGCGATCATCGCCGCAAACCTTGGCCTCAACCCCGCGACCGAGGGCCAGGTGCTCCGGTTGCGGATTCCCGAGCTCAACGCCGAACGGCGCAAGGAACTCGTCAAGGTCGCTCACAAATACGCGGAGGATGCCCGCATCGCCGTGCGCCACGTGCGCCGCGACGGCATGGAAGTCCTCAAGAAACTCGAGAAGGACCACAAGATAAGCCAGGACGATCACAAGCGTCACGACGGCGACGTCCAGAAGGCGACCGACCAGGCGATCTCTGAGATCGATCACGCGCTGGCGGCCAAAGAAAAAGAAATTCTCACCGTCTGAGGGGAGAAGGGCGCAACGCCCGACCGTTTGATGTCCGAGGCCGCCGTGCCGACGACCGCTCCGCGCGCCGATTTTGGCGCGCCGCGACACGTCGCCATCATCATGGACGGCAACGGCCGCTGGGCCGCGGCACGCGGCCTGCCGCGCGGTGAAGGCCATCGGCGCGGGGTCGAGGCGCTGCGCAAGACCGTGCGCGCCGCCGGCGAACTCGGCATCGGCATTCTGACGATCTTCTCGTTCAGCGCAGAGAACTGGATGCGGCCGGCTTCGGAAATCCGCGACCTGATGGGGCTGCTGCGCCGTTTCATCCGCAACGACTTGGCCGAACTGCACGGCAACAACATCAAAGTCCGCATCATCGGCGAGCGCGACGGGCTCGCCCCCGACATCCGCCGGCTGCTCGAGGAGGCCGAAGACCTCACGCGGCACAACACCGGCCTCATCCTCGTGGTCGCCTTCAACTACGGTGCTCGCCAGGAGATCGCGCGCGCCATGCGCGGCATCGCCGAGGACGTGGCGCATGGCCGCCTCACGCCGGACGCGGTGAGCGCCGAGCTTGTCGCGAGCCGGCTCGACGCGCCCGATCTGCCCGACCCCGACGTGATCATCCGCACGAGCGGCGAGCAGCGGCTGTCGAACTTCCTGCTGTGGCAGGCGGCCTATAGCGAGCTCGTGTTCGTTCCGATCTACTGGCCGGAGTTCGACCGCGCGGCGCTCGAGAACGCGCTCGCCGAATATCGCCGCCGCGAACGCCGGTTCGGCGGCTTGGTGGTGGAAGCGGGGTCTTGAGCATCGTGGCCGATGGACCGGTCCTGGCGCGCGGCCCGACGGCATCTGCGCCGCAGTCCGCCGGCCGTGACCTGTGGCTGCGGGTCGCCTCCGCGGTGGTGATGGCGCCGCTCGCGATTGCGGCAGCCTATTTGGGCGGCGCGTGGTTCATCGGTTTCTGGCTGCTCGCCGCCGCCGGCATTCTGTGGGAATGGCTGGGCCTCGTCGCGGCGGCGCGCTCGCTTTCCGGACCGGCGCGCGCCGGATGGATCGCGCTTGGCGCGTGTTACGCGGGTGCGATGCTGGCCGCGCCGCTCGTGCTCCGCGCCGACGCTTCGCTAGGCTTCATCGCCATGATCTTTCTGTTCGCGGTTGTGTGGGCGACCGATGTCGCCGCCTATTTCGCCGGGCGGCTCATCGGGGGACCGAAGCTGTGGGCGGCGATCAGCCCGAAGAAAACTTGGTCGGGCGCCCTGGGTGGCGCGATCGCCGGCACGGCCGCGGGATGGGCGGTGGCGGCAGTTGCCGGGATCGGATCACCCGCACCGATTATCGCGGTTGGCTTTCTGCTTTCGGTCGCGGCCCAACTCGGGGATTTGTTCGAGTCCGCCCTCAAGCGGCGCTTTGGCGTGAAGGATGCCAGTCGCGTCATCCCCGGCCACGGCGGCCTGATGGATCGGCTGGACGGGTTCCTGGCCGCGGCGGTGGCCGCCGCTCTGGTCGGGGTCGTCCGTGGCGGCCTCGATGGCGCCGCGGGCGGCTTCCTCCTATGGTAGGGCCGATGTACAGCCCACCCATGGATACCCCTGCGCGCAGCGTCACCATCCTGGGCGCCACCGGCTCGGTCGGCACCAGCACGGTCGATCTCGTGCAGCGCGATCGTGAGCGCTATCCGGTCGCGGCCCTCAGCGCCAACAAAAGGGGCGATGCGCTGGCGAAGCTCGCGCGCGACCTTGGCGCGCGTTTTGCTGCCGTCGCGGACCCCGCCGCCTATCGCGATCTTAGAGACGGCCTCGGCGCAAGTGGCATCGAAGCCGCGGCCGGCGAAGAGGCGGTGATCGAAGCGGCGCGGCGGCCGGCCGATTGGGTGATGGCGGCGGTTTCGGGCGCGACCGGGCTGCGCGCCACCATGGCGGCGGTCGAGCGCGGCGCAACCGTCGCGCTCGCCAACAAGGAATGTCTCGTCTGCGCCGGCGCGCTGTTCATGCGGCGCGCGGCCGAGACCGGCGCGACCGTGCTGCCCGTCGATTCCGAGCACAACGCGGTGTTTCAGGCGATGAGCGCCGGTCGCCGCAAGGACGTTCGCCGCATCATCCTCACCGCCTCCGGCGGACCGTTCCGCACCTGGTCGATGGAGGCGATCCGTAGCGCGACCGTCGAGCAAGCGCTGCGCCATCCCAACTGGTCGATGGGGCCGAAGATCACCATCGATTCCGCGACGCTGATGAACAAGGGCCTCGAAGTGATCGAGGCGCATCATCTCTTCGCGCTCGCGCCCGACGAAATCGACGTGCTGGTCCACCCCCAGTCAATCGTGCATGCGATGGTCGAGTTTCGCGATGGCTCGCTGATTGCTCAGCTCGGACAGCCCGACATGCGTATTCCGATTTCGCACTGCTTGGGGTGGCCGGCGCGCATCGAATCACCGGCAACCCGCCTCGACCTCGAACGTATGGCGACGCTGAGCTTCGAGCCGCCCGACCTCGCGCGTTTCCCGGCGCTCGCCCTCGCGCGCCGCGCCATGGAGGCGGGCAACGGCGCGACGACCGTGCTCAACGCAGCAAACGAGGTAGCCGTCGCAGAGTTCATGGGCGGGCGGCTCTCGTTCGGCGGAATCGCGGCGCTGGTCGCGACGGCGATGGAGGCGGCCTCGGGCCGCGGCATTATGCGCGAGCCGGCGAACGTTGAGGATGCGGTGAGCGTTGACCATAGTACGAGATTGTTAACCTTAGGGCTCTTGCCAGAAATTGCCGCAAAGGCATCCTAAAGGATTGAGGGCACAGGAATCGCGGCGCGAAGGCCGTGGGGACGAAGGGTGGTATGGCGTTTCTTAGCAGCGTCGGTGCTTTGGGCGGCTTGTCCGCCTTTTATTACTTGGTCGTTCCGTTCCTATTCGTGCTGACCGTCGTGGTCTTCGTCCACGAGCTCGGCCATTTCCTGATCGCGCGCTGGTGCGGCGTGCGTATCCTCGTGTTCTCGATCGGTTTCGGGCGCGAACTCGCGGGCTTCACGGACCGCCACGGCACCCGCTGGAAAATCGCGGCGGTTCCCCTCGGCGGCTACGTCAAATTCTTCGGCGACGAGAACGTCGCGAGCGTCCCCGATCGGGACACGGTCGCGGCCATGACCGAGGCGGAACGCAACGAGAGCTTCTTCCACCAGCCCCTCCCCAAGCGGGCCGCGATCGTGGCAGCCGGCCCGATCGCCAATTTCATCCTGGCGGTGCTGATTTTCGCGGCGGTGTTCGCGCTCTACGGGCGGCCGGATAACATCGCCCGGGTCGATGCGGTCGAGCCGAACAGCGCCGCCTCGAGCGCCGGATTCCGGCCCGGCGACCTCGTTGTCGCCATCGACGATCAGCCGATCAAGACTTTCACTGAGATGCAGCGGATCGTGCGGGCCCATCCGGACCAGCCGATCCAGGTCACGATCGAGCGTGACGGCCGCGACCTGACCGTCTCGGCGGTGCCGACGCTCAAGGAAGTCCC
>JAFAUQ010000182.1 GCA_019243195.1 Hyphomicrobiales bacterium | reverse complement strand
AGCGGCAATACGCCCATCCCGACCAGGTTGGCGCGATGGATGCGCTCGAACGACTGAGCGACGACGGCGCGGATGCCGAGCAGCACCGCGCCCTTGGCGGCCCAGTCGCGCGATGAGCCGGTGCCGTATTCCTTGCCGGCCATCACGATCAGCGGCACGCGCTCGCTCTTGTAGCGCATGGCGGCATCGTAGATCGGCATGCGCTGGCGCGACGGAAAATGCACCGTCAGGCCGCCTTCGACGCCCCGCATCATCTGGTTCTTGATGCGGATGTTGGCGAAGGTGCCCCGCATCATCACTTCATGGTTGCCGCGCCGCGTGCCGTACTGGTTGAAATCGATCGGCTTGACCTTGTGCTCGATGAGATACTTGCCGGCCGGCGAGTCCTGTTTGATCGAGCCCGCCGGCGAGATGTGGTCGGTGGTGATGGAATCGAGGAACAGACCGAGGATGCGCCCGTCGACGATATCGGTGATCGGCTGGGGGCTGCGCGTCATGCCGTTGAAATAGGGCGGGTTCTGCACGTAGGTCGATTTGCGGTCCCATTCATAGGTGGTGCCGCCCTTGACCGAGATCTTGCGCCAGTTGGCTTCGCCCTTGAACACGTCGGCGTATTTGCGCGCGAACATCGCCTTGTTGATCACCTTGCGGATCACCGCGGTGACCTCGCGGCTCGATGGCCAGATGTCCTTGAGGAAGACGTTCTTGCCCTTGTCGTCGGTGCCGAGCGGTGTCTTGACGATGTCGACCTGCAGCGATCCGGCGAGGGCATAGGCGACCACGAGCGGCGGCGAGGCGAGGAAGTTCGCGCGCACGTCGGCGTTCACGCGGCCCTCGAAATTGCGATTGCCCGAGAGCACCGCACAGGCGACGAGGTCGTTCTCGTTGATGACCTTGGAAATCTCGGGCGACAGCGGACCGGAATTGCCGATGCAGGTGGTGCAGCCGAAACCCACGAGGTTATAGCCGATCTTGTCGAGATCGGCCTGCAGGCCCGACTTTGCGAGATATTCCGCGACCACCTGCGAACCCGGCGCGAGCGAAGTCTTCACCCACGGCTTGGGCTTGAGCCCCAGGGCGGCGGCTTTGCGCGCGAGCAGGCCCGCCGCCACCATCACGCTCGGGTTCGACGTGTTGGTGCACGACGTGATGGCGGCAATCACCACGTCGCCGTGCCCGAGGTCGTGGTTGCGGCCGGGCACCGGCACGCGTTTCTCCACTTCCGCGCCCTTGCCGAACTCTTTGTTGAGCGACTCGATGAAGGCGGTCCTCGCCTCCTTGAGCAGCACGCGGTCTTGCGGGCGCTTGGGTCCGGCAAGCGACGGCTCGACCGAATTGAGATCGAGCTTGAGCAGATCGGTGAAGGTCGGATCCTGCGTGCCCTTGGTACGGAAGAGGCCCTGTGCCTTGGCATAGGCCTTGACCAGCGCCACCGTCGCGGCCGGGCGGCCGGTGTTGTCGAGATAGCGGATGGTGTCGTCATCGGTCGGGAAATAGCCGCAGGTCGCGCCGTATTCCGGCGACATGTTGCCGATGGTGGCGCGGTCTTCGATCGACAGGTTGTCGAGCCCCGGTCCGCAGAACTCGACGAATTTGTTGACCACGCCGCGTTTGCGCAGCATCTGGGTGACCGTGAGCACCAGGTCGGTGGCGGTGACGCCTTCCTTGAGCTTGCCGGTGAGCCGCACGCCGATCACCTCGGGCAGCACCATCGACATCGGCTGGCCGAGCATCGCGGCCTCCGCCTCGATGCCGCCGACGCCCCAGCCGAGCACCGAGAGCCCGTTGACCATGGTGGTGTGCGAATCCGTGCCCACCACCGTGTCGGGGTAGGCGATGTCGGCCTGCACGATGCGGCCGTCGGCCTTCACCTTTTCCTTGCCGGTGAACACCACGTGCGAGAGATATTCGAGATTGACCTGATGACAGATGCCGGTGCCGGGCGGCACCACGCGGAAGTTCTCGAACGAGCGCTGCGCCCATTTGAGGAAGCGATAGCGTTCCTGGTTTTGTTTGTATTCCTCGTCGACGTTCTTTTTGAACGCGGTGTTGTTGCCGAAGAAGTTCACGATCACCGAATGGTCGATGACGAGGTCGACCGGCACCATCGGATTGATGCGCTTGGGATCGCCGCCGAGGTTGTGCATGGCGTCGCGCATGGCGGCGAGGTCGACCACCGCCGGGACGCCGGTGAAATCCTGCATCAGCACGCGCGCCGGCCGGAACGCGATCTCGTGCTCGGAGGTTTTCGTCTTGAGCCAGGCGGCAACCGCCTTGATGTCGTCCTTCGTCACCGTGCGCCCATCCTCGAACCGC
>JAFAUQ010000115.1 GCA_019243195.1 Hyphomicrobiales bacterium | reverse complement strand
GCGCTGTTCCAGCCGCACGTAGCTGAATATCCCTTCCGATCGCTGATCTTCTCCGCGCATCGCATGCCCCAGCCCAAAGGAATCAGACACATGCACGGAATCACACTCCGGAAGCCTCGCCAAACCCCTTTTTCAGCAGCCTGCTAGAGCACGTTCAAACCGGGGATGAGGCTCATGCCCACTCTCGGTGAAAACGCGCCGTGGCCAGTCCGTCCCTTCGCCGCTGCCGGCTCGAGATAGCAGCTAGCTGGCCAACGATTGACCAACGATATTCGTGAACCGAAAGCGAACATTCGCGCGCGAATGTCACGAAAAACCGCGGAAAGTGGTGGGCCCGGGAGGACTCGAACCTCCAACCAGACCGTTATGAGCGGCCGGCTCTAACCATTGAGCTACGGGCCCACCGTGGCGGCCCTCCTGCGCCAAGGCTACGGAGGGAATCCTGCTTCGGGCGTCGGCCGGTGCAAATCCTGCGAAGCGCAGCGCGCGAAGCAGGCTGACATACGGCTCCGCGGCCCTCCTCGGCAAGCGCTTCTGGCCCCAATCATCCGCGTGACGAGCCCGAGATCGTCAGCTCCCCGCCTTGCGCCGCTTGCTATTTGCACGAACAATGCTGTCGTGAATTGGAACGGCAGGTGAGGATGGCCGCGGCATCAGGTTGGCTCGGTCGCTCGATCGAGCGGGTCGAGGATGCTGCGCTCCTCACCGGACGAGGCCGTTACATCGACGACCTCGGCGTGCTGCCCGGCACGCTGCACGCCGCGATCCTGCGTTCCTCCCACGCCCACGCAAACATCCGCGCCATCGAAACGAAGGCAGCGGCCGCCGCGCCGGGCGTCGCGGCGGTCATCACCGGCGCCGAGGTCAGCGCGCTCTCCTCGCCGCTCGTGCCGGTGCTGCGCGCCCCGCTCGAAGGCTGGCCGATCGCGGTCGGGCGCGTGCGCTACGTGGGCGAGCCGATCGCGGTGGTAGTCGCCGCGGACCGTTACCTCGCCGAGGACGCGCTCGACCTCATCGACGTGGATTACGATCCCCTCCCCGCGCTCGTCGATCCGCTCGCCGCGCTGGAACCGGGCGCTCCGACGCTGCACGACAAGCTCGGCTCGAACGTCGCGAGCGATCGCTCGTTCCGTTACGGCGATCCGGAGGCGGCGTTTGCCGCGGCGCCGCACCGCATCGCCGTCGACATCCGCTACCCGCGCAATTCCTGCACGCCGATCGAGACCTTCGGTCTCGTTGCCGATTACGACGCGGGCGAAGACGCCTACGACATCCTCGCGAACTTCATGGGGCCGTTCAGCTTGCACGCCGTTATGGCGCGCGCGCTGAAAATTCCCGGCAATCGCCTGCGCCTGCGCACGCCGCCGGATGCGGGCGGCAGCTTCGGCGTGAAGCAGGGCCTCGTGCCCACCATGGTGCTCATGGCCATCGCCGCGCGCGTCGCCGGCCGGCCGGTCAAATGGATCGAGGACCGGCTCGAGCATCTGGTCGGCTCGGTGTCCGCCACTAACCGCGTCACTCGCTTGGCGGCGGCGGTCGATGACGACGGCCGCGTTCGCGCGCTCGACTGGGATCAGGTCGAGGACGTGGGCGCGCATTTACGTGCGCCCGAGCCGGCGACCCTCTACCGAATGCACGGCAATCTCACCGGCGCATACGACATCCGCAACGTCACCGTGCGCAACCGCGTGGTTCTTACAAATAAGACGCCGAGCGGGCTCAACCGCGGGTTCGGTGGCCCCCAGGTCTATTACGCCCTTGAACGCCTGATGCAGCGCATCGCGGGCGAGTTGCGGCTCGATCCGCTCGACGTGATCCGCCGCAACCTCATTCCCGCCGACGCGTTTCCCTACCGCACCGCGAGCGGCGGCTTGCTCGACTCGGGCGACTACGGCCGTGCGATCGAGAAGGCGATCGACGAAGGCGGCCTTGCGCAGTTGCTCGCGTGGCGCGAGAGCGCGCGCGCCGAGGGACGCGTCTGCGGCGTCGGGTTGACGGCGGTGGTCGAGCCGAGCGTCTCGAACATGGGCTACATCGCCACCGTGCTCACGCCCGAGGAACGGCGCCGCGCCGGCCCCAAGAACGGCGCGCAGGCGACCGCGACGATAGCGCTCGATCCGGGCGGGGCGGTCACCGTGCACATCGCATCGGCGCCGCAGGGGCAGGGCCATCGAACAGTCGTGGCGCAAATCGTCGCCGACGCGCTCGGGCTCACGCCGGCGGACATCCGCGTCATCGGCGAGTTGGATACCGCGCGGGACGCGTGGTCGATCGCCTCGGGCAACTACTCCAGCCGCTTTGCGCCCGCGGTTGCCGGCACGGTGCATCTCGCGGCGCTGCGGCTGCGCGCGCGGCTCGCGCACAGCGCCGCCGGCAAGCTCAACGTCCCAGCCGAAGAGATCGAGTTCGTCGGCGGCAAGGTGCGGGCGCGCGGCAATCCCGACAACGCCATGCCGTTCGCGCGGCTCGCCGCAAGCGATCACTGGTCGCCGGGCGAGGCGTCCGATGGCGATCACGTGCTGCGCGAGACCGTGTTCTGGACCCCGCCGCAACTGGCCGCGCCGAACGATGCGGACGAAATCAACGCGCAGCTCTGCCACGCGTTCATCTTCGATTTCTGCGGCGTCGAGATCGACCGCGATACCGGCGCGGTGCGCATCGACAAATACGTGACCATGCACGACTGCGGCCGCGTGCTGCATCCGGGCATGGTGGCCGGGCAGATCACCGGCGGCCTCGCGCACGCGATCGGCGCCGCGCTTTATGAGGAATATGCCTATGCGCCCGACGGCGCGTTCCTCGCCGGCACCTTTGCCGATTATTTGCTGCCGACCGCGACCGAGGTGCCGGCGCCGCTCATCCTGCACACCGAATCCCCCTCCCCGTTCACGCCGCTCGGCGCCAAGGGCGTGGGCGAAGGCAACTGCATGTCGACACCGGTGTGCATCGCCAATGCGGTCGCCGACGCGCTCGGCGCTGCGACGCTCGACCTGCCGCTCACGCCGACGAAAATTTGCACGCTGATCTCTTCGCGCGAAGGCGCCGCGCCATGAAGCCCGCGCGCTTCGATTACGTGCGCGCCGAATCCCTCGCCGAGGCGCACGACGTACTCGCGGCGGAAGGCGGCGAAGTGAGCGTGCTTGCCGGCGGGCAGTCGCTGCTGCCACTGCTCTCGACCCGTCTCGCCCGGCCGAGGGTCGTGCTCGATATCATGCGCATCCGCGGCCTCGATGTTATCTCACACGAGAGTCAGGCCATCCGCATCGGCGCGACGGTACGCCAGGCCAAGCTCGCCGCCTGGCCCGACCTTGCCGGCGGCCAGCCGTTGCTCGCGGCCGCACTCCCCTTCATCGGCCATGCGCAGACGCGCACTCGCGGCACCGTCTGCGGCTCGATCGCCCACGCCGACCCCAGCGCGGAAATCCCGCTGGTCATGTTGGCCCTCGAAGGCGCAATTCTGCTCTCGAGCGCGCGCGGGCAACGGCGTGTCTGCGCCGCCGAGTTCTTCACCGGGCTGATGTCCACCGCGCGCGAGGAAGACGAACTCATCGAGGCGGCGATCGTGCCGCGGCGGCAGCCGGGTCACGGCTACGCCTTCCGCGAGTTCGCGCGTCGGCACGGTGATTTCGCCATCGTCGCCTGCGCGGCGATCGCCGATGAGCGCGGGGCGCGTCTCGCCATCGGCGGCGTAGCCGATCGGCCGGTCGCCTTCGATGGCCTGCCGCTCGACGAGGCCGCGCTCGATGAGGCGCTCGACCGCATCGCCGGCGCGCTTGACGCGCGCGACGATTTGCACGCCAGCGCCGACTACCGGCGTCATCTCGTGCGCCGTCTCGGCCGCGCGACCATCGCGGAGGCGCGCCAATGCCGCGCCTGAGCGCCGATGCGCGCCACCGCGTCGCCTTCGTGCTCAACGGCCGCGCGGTGGAGGGCCAAGCCGAGCCGCGCATGTTGCTCACGGATTTTCTTCGCCACGTGCTCGGCATGACCGGCACCCACGTCGGTTGCGAGCACGGCGTGTGCGGCGCCTGCACCGTCGAGATCGACGGCGTGCCGGCGCGCGCGTGCCTGATGCTGGCGGTGCAGGCGGACGGCGCAATCTTGCGCACGGTCGAAGGTCTCGCGCCCGAGCCGGGACGCCTATCTCTGCTGCAACAGGCGTTCCGCCGCCATCACGCGCTCCAGTGCGGCTTCTGCACGCCCGGCATCCTGATGTCGCTCGACAATTATCTGCGCGATAATCCGGACCCGCGTGAGGACGACGTCAGGATTTTTCTCACCGGGCATCTGTGCCGCTGCACCGGCTACGTCCCGATCGTGGCGGCAGCGCTCGATGCCGCCGCGCGCCTGCGGGAAATGAAAGAAACACAAACCTAGCATGCTTGACCTCGGCACCAGTTTTCTCGCCAGCGTGGCACGCGACCCGCGGGCGCTCGCGATCGTCGACGGCGACGTGCGCCTGACCTACGCCGCCTGGTTCCGGCAAATCTCCGCGCTGATCGAAGGCTTCGACGAGTTGGAGCTCGAGCGGGGCGATCACCTGGTCACCGTGCTGCAGAACCGCGTTGAGGCCGCGACCATTCATTGGGCCTGTCAATTCGCCGGCGTCATCGTCACGCCGGTCAACTGGCGTGTCACCGCGGACGAACTCGACTATTTGCTGGCCGACGCGGAAGCGAAGGCGCTTATCTACGAACCCGTGTCGGCCCAAGCCGTGGCGGGTTCGAAAGAGGCGCACGTGCGCCCGCGCATCGCGATCGGCATCGCCGAGACGCTGGACATCGCGTTCGACAGCCTCATCGCCGCCGAAGCCGAGCCGGCGACGCCGCGCGCCGGGCCGGAGGCGTGGTCGGTGATGCTATATACTTCCGGCACCACCGCGCGGCCCAAGGGCGTGCCGCGCCGCCATCGCGCCGAGCGCGCCGCCGCGGTGGCGCATGTCGCGCAGAACCTCTACGCGCAGGGCGAGCGAACGCTCGGGGTCATGCCGCTCTATCACACCATGGGGGTGCGCTCACTCATTGCCATGTCGCTCGTCGGCGGTTGCTTCATCTGCCTGCCGCGCTTTTCACCGGAGCGCGCGCTCGAGCTGATCGAACGCGAGCGCGTCACCAACCTCTATCTGGTGCCAACGCTTTATCACGATCTGATTCACCACCCGCGCTTTGCGGCCAGCGACGTCAGCTCCGTCCGCAAGCTCGGCTTTGCCGGCGCGCCCATGACCGACGGCCTGCTCAAGGCGCTCGACGCCGCGTTCCAGCCCGACCTCTTCGTCAATCACTACGGCTCGTCGGAAATCTACACCTTCACCATCGACCAAAACGCGCCGCGCAAGCCGGGCTCGGCCGGCCGGGCCGGCATCAACCAGCTGGTGCGCGTGGTGAAGGTCGGTGCCGCGACGCCGGACGAGGTCGCGCCGGCGGGCGAAGAGGGCGAGGTGATCGCGCTTCTCGCGGGAGACGAGTCCTTCGACGGCTATTGGCGCCGCCCCAAGGCGGACGCCGCCGCCATCCGCGCGGGATGGTACTTCACCGGCGACACCGGCTACGTTGACGGCGACGGCGACCTGTTCGTCACCGGCCGTGTCGACGACATGATCATCACCGGCGGCGAGAACGTCTCGCCGGTCGAGATCGAAAGCCGGCTTTCGCTGCATCCCGCCGTGTCCGAGGTGGCGGTCGTCGGTCTCGCCGACGAGCGCTGGGGCAAGATTGTCGCGGCGTTCGTCAAGCGCACGGCGCCGATCGAGCCCGAGCAGCTGGATCGTTTCTGCCGCGCCTCCGGACTTGCCGATTTCAAGCGTCCGCGCCGCTATGTGTTTGTCGACGCGATCCCGAAATCGCCGGTCGGCAAGCTGCTGCGCCGCAAGCTCGTGGCCGGCGAGTATGAGCCCGAGACCGGTGCGTCGTCTCAGCAAGGAACCGCCGCATGACGCAGCCTCTCGCCTTTCCCGATCCGCGCTTGGCCACGCTCGACGGTTTCCGGGTCGAGATCGACGCGGAACACGAGCGCGCGGACGTGGTGCTCGACCGGCCGCCGCTCAATGTCATCGCCATGCCGCAGCGCGACCAGCTGCGCCTCGTGTTCGAGGCGCTCGATGAGGACGCGCGCATCCGCATCATCGTGCTGCGCGCCGTGGGCGAGCATTTCTCCAGCGGCGGCAACATCAAAGGCTTCATCGAGGCCTCGCCCGAGCACGTGTCGAAGCTCGCCTGGAACGTCGCCGCGCCGGCCCGCTGCACGAAGCCCGTGATTGCCGCCAACCGCGGCTACTGCTTCGGCGTCGGGTTCGAGCTGTCGCTCGCCTGCGATTTCCGCTTGGTGTCCGAGACCTGCTTCTACGCCCTGCCCGAGCAGCGGCTTGGCCAGATCCCCGGCTCCGGCGGCTCGGCGCGCCTGCAGAAGATCGTCGGCATCACCCGCACCAAGGACATCGTCATGCGCTCCAGGCGCATTCCCGGCCGGCAGGCCTATGAGTGGGGGATCGCCACCGAGTGCGTCACCGACCACCAGCTCGAGGCGGCGACCGAGGCGCTCGTCGATGAGTTGCGCAGCTTCGCGCCGCTTGCCCAGCGCACCGCCAAAAAGCTCCTTAACGATACCGAGGATTCCTCCCTCTCCATCGCGATCGAGTTGGAGGGCCACTGCTATAGTCGCCTGCGCACCTCGGAGGATTTCCGCGAGGGCGTCGAGGCGTTCCACGCCAAGCGGCCGGCGAAGTTTCGCGGAATGTAGGGAATTGGAATTGAACAGGCGCGGCCCTATGCTGCCCGCCGAAAAGAGTGACGGAGCCCAGGCGACATGAAATTCGGCATTTTCTACGAGCTGCAACTGCCGCGGCCATGGCAGGCGGACAGCGAACTCAAGCTCTATCAGAACGCGCTCACCCAGCTCGAACTCGCCGACCACCACGGTTACGATTATGCCTGGGTGGTCGAGCACCATTTCCTCGAGGAATATTCCCACTCGCCCGCCCCCGAGGTGTTCCTCGGCGCCGCCAGCCAGCGCACCAAGCGCATCCGGCTCGGCCACGGCATCATCCAGCTCACCACCAGCCATCCGGCGCGCGTCGCCGAGCGCGTTGCCGCGCTCGATCTGTTGAGCAACGGCCGGGTCGAGTTCGGCATGGGCGAGAGCGCCAGCATCACCGAGCTTGAGCCGTTCGGCCGCACCATGGGCGACAAGCGCGACGTGTGGGAGGACGCCGTCCCGGCGGTGCTGCAAATGTTCAAGGACGGCGGCTGCGAATACGACGGCCGCTATTTCCATTTCCCGCTGCGCAACGTGGTGCCGAAGCCGCTGCAGAAACCGCACCCGCCGCTGTGGATGGCGTGCTCGCAGCTTGACACCATCGGCCGCGCCGGCCGGTTCGGGGTCGGCGCGCTCGGCTTCCAGTTCGTCAGTGCCGACGCCGCCCACGCCTGGGTGCATTCTTATTATAACAACATCACCAAACGTCTCACCAAGCTCGCCGACTATCAGCTCAATCCGAACATTGCGCTGGTCAGCATGTTCATGTGCGCGAAGACCGACGAAGAAGCGCGCCGCCGCGCCGACGGGGCGACGTTCTTCCAGTTCGCGCTGCGCTATTATGGCGCCTCGACCTCGCGCGAACGGCCGGCACCCGGCGCCGTCAACATGTGGAACGAATACCAGGCGTGGAAACGCGCCAATCCCGAAGCCGCCGACCAGGCTCTGCGCGGCGGCCTCGTCGGCTCGCCGGAAACCTTGCGCGCCAAGCTGCGCAAGTTCGAAACTTCGCATATCGACCAGGTTATCTTCCTCAACCAAGCCGGCCAGAACACCCACGAGCATATCTGCGAGAGCCTCGAGCTGTTCGCCAATGAAGTGATGCCCGAGTTTCACGCCAACGTGCCGGCGCAGCAAGAATGGAAGGCGAAGGTGCTCGCCCGCGAGATCGAGCTCGAGGAGATCGACACCGAGCCGTTCCGCGAGCG
>JAFAUQ010000280.1 GCA_019243195.1 Hyphomicrobiales bacterium | reverse complement strand
GCCGGCTCAGGAGGGACAGAGGGGGGGCTGCTGTTGCTCACACTCACCGTGCGCTCTCAACCTCGACGCCCCCAGTGCCGGTGCGGCCGAAGCGATCGGGTCGGTACATGTCCTCCACATACGCTTGCGGCAGTACATAACGGCCGGGCGAGACGGCGCGTACCACGTAGGCGACCGTGAATACCGCCTTGTCGCCTGCCTTGCGGTCGAAGGCGGCGGTGAAGCGGTCGTCGCGGAATTCGGAGTATGTGGGCGCCGCCGCATCCTCGATCCACGACAAAGTTCCGGCGTCGCCGGAGGAGACGAGGCGCGGATTGTCGATTTCGAAGCCGGCCGGCAGGTAGTCGGCAACGATGATCCGGCCATATTGCGGCTGCGGCTCCGTCATCTTGAGCACCACGGCAAAGCGCTGGTTCTGTTTGACCTTCGCCGGGTTCGCCGGTTTGCCGTCAAGCGTGTAGTAGAGCCGCTCGATCTTGAATCCGCGTTCCGCCGCGGGCTCCGGCATCACCGGCGCGCCAGTGACGGAGACGACGGCCTGAACCGGTCCATCGCCGGTGTTTGCGACCTTGAGATTGCTCCCGAGATCGGTGGGCCGGAAGGTGCGGTAGAGCGGCCCTTTGTGAGTTTCCCCAGCAACGTCGAGCGACATGCCGGGTGCTTCCTTCTCCAGCGAGCGCGCGGCAAGCACCATCCACGCCTCTTCCTGCGTGGACGTGTAGGCCGAGAGGCCCCGGGCCGCTTCGACGCGCTGCACCGCGTTGATCACGGTCGGTTTCGGCGCACCGCCTTCCGACGCGAGCGATACGAGGGCCGCTGCGTCGCGCAGAACCGAGCCGTAGTCCGTGCGGCTGAACAACTGGAACTGCGGCTGCGGCGCGATCGAGTTGAGCGCAACCGCATAGGCCCGGTCGGCACGCACCCGGTCGCCCAGCATGCCGAGCGCCGCGGCGATCTGCGCCTGGGCGATCGGAGTCGCGATGTCGTCGAGCTTGGCGTCGGCGATGTACCGAAGGTCGCCGAGCGGAGCGAGCCCGTTGCGCGCGAGCACATAGAACGCATAGGCGAGTTCGCGTCCGCCGTCCTTCGACGGCTCCGGCGCGTTGACGGCAAAATTCTGCAGCCGCTCGAGCGCCAGTTTGAATGCGCCGTCCGGAACGGTGAAGCCGCGCTCGCGCGCCCGTGTCAGAAAGTCGGTGACGTACGCATCGAGCCACGCATCATCGCCACCCGCCGACCACAGGCCGAACGAACCATTCGACCCCTGGCGCGCAAGCAAACGGTCGATGGCGTCGCGCACGCGCTGGTCGATCGCCGCGTCGAGTGCGAGGTGCGCTTCCGCCGCAAGTTCGTTGACATAGAGCAGCGGCAGCGCGCGGCTCGTGATCTGCTCGGAACAGCCGTAGGGGTAACGGTCGAGCGCCTTGAGCAAGGTGGCGACATCGAGCGCCGTCGAGGGGCCGACCGAGAGCGCCACGCCACCGGTCCCGGGGACCAGATCGGCGATGAGGTCGTTCGAGAGCGTAATGCTCTCGCCCTTGGCGATCGGCCGCACGGTGCGCCGCGTGAGCACCTGCGTCGCCGGGTTGACCGCGAGCGCGTACGTCCGCGTCAGGTCGAAATTCCCGGGCCCGGTGATGTGCACGCTGACGGCGCCGTTGCCGGCCGCTGTCGCGCTCAGCGGCAAGGAAATGCCGCCACGCGCTTTGCCGGCCAGCTTGACGCTCTGTGTCGCCGCCCCGCCGACCGCGAGCGGGCCTTCGGCGGCGACCGCTACCTGATAGTCGCCCGCCGAGCCCTCAACGTTGTCGATGTCGAGTCGCAAGGTCCCGCGATCACCGGTGAGCAGGAAGCGCGGCAATGTCGCCGTGAGAACGACCGGATCGCGCACGATCACGTCGCCCGCGGCGTGGCCGATCTTGTCCTTGCTCCAGGCGACCGCCATCACGCGCACGGTGCCTGCGAACGCCGGAATGTCGAATGCCACCTCGGCAGTCCCGTCCGGCCCAACCGTCACGACGCCCGAGTAAAGCGCGAGCGGCGCCTGCGTCGGCGGCGAGCCGTTGAGTTCGGCGCCGGCGTCGCCGCCGGTGCGGATTTGCCCGCGCACGCCCTGCATGCCGTCGATGAGTTGACCGTAAAGGTCGCGCAGCTCAGCTGAGAGTTCACGCTGACCGAGATAATAATCCTCGGGCGCCGGCGGTTTGTAGTTGGTCAGATTGAGAATGCCGACGTCGACCGCCGCGATAGCGATGCGTGCGTCGTCACCCGGATTGAGCCCCCCGAGCTTGACGGGAACGCGCAACGTCCCGTTCGGCCGCATCAGGTTCGGCAGCTTCATGTCGACGCTGAGCGTGCGCGCCGCGCGATCGATCGCGAACCACTGCACGCCGAGCGCGCGGCCGGGCATGCGGCTTGCGGCGACATCGAGCGGACGGCGTAGGGTAGCGACCACGTAGGCACCCGTGCCCCAGTCGTTGCCGACCGTGAGCGGCAGGCGCGCCAAGCCCGCCGGCACGTCAACCGTCGTCGTTGTCAGTAGCCGGTCGCCGATCACCGAGAGCGTGACCTTGCCCGCGGTGCGCGCCGTCACCGCGACCGTCATCGTGTCGCCCGGCCGGTATTCGGGCTTGTCGAGCGCAATTTCGAGTACGTCGGGCGTGTCGGCCGAAGCGTCGGCGTACCAGCCGGCATCGAACTGGACCGAGGTGGTCGGGCCGTTGGGATCGTCGGTCGTGACCTGCAGACGGTAGCGGCCCCAGGTGACCGGCACGGCGATGCGTCCGGGTTTGTCCGCGGCCACATCGAGGCGCCCGTCAGCGATGCGTTTCGTCGACTGCACGGGCTCGTATCCCCAGCGTCCCTCCTGCCGGTACCACTGATAATGACGCTCGATCTTGAGGAGCTCGTAGCGCAGGCCGCTGCGGTTCTGCAGCTTGCCGTCGGGCGCGGCAACGATCACGTCGAAGCCGGCGGTTTCGCCTTCGCCCAGCGAGCGGCCGGCGAACAGCGGCTTGACGCCGATCATGGTCGCAGCCGCCGCGATCGCCAGCGTGAGCTTGCGCTCGACGGCGCGGCCGCCGCTCTCGCTCATGCGCACGATAATGTCAGCCTGGAGCGGCCGGGTTGTTGCCGGCAACTCGGTGAGTGCCAAGGGGAAGCGCGCCTTTCCGGCCGCGTCGGTCGTCGGCAGATTTTCCAACGGCTTCCGCTCGGCCTTTGCCTCGTCGTCGGCGAGGCCGAACTGGTAGTCGGGCAGGCCGGGGCGTTCTTTCGCCGGCGTGATGGCCAACTCGCCCTCAAGATCGAGGCCCGACGCGGGCGCGCCGTAAAGGAAACGGCCGTCGACGGTCACTTCGGCTGGATCGGTTCGCGACAACGTCTTGCTCGTTGAAGCGAGATCGAATTCGATCCGGTCGGGAACGTAATCCTCGACCATGAAAGTCGCTTCGCCCACGGCCGGGCGCTTGGGGTCGGTGAAGGCGTGCACGCGCCAGGTGCCGGTCGAGGCGGAGGCGACGATCGGGACGCTCAGACTGCGCCCGCCGGCGCCCTGGTCCTGAACCACCGTCCGGCGATATTCGACGCCGTCCGGCCGCTCGATCACCATCGTAAGCGGCACGCCGTCGACGGCGGTGCCGTGCGCGTCGCGCAACAGCGAGGTGATGTGCACGGTCTCGCCGGTGCGATAAACGCCGCGCTCGGTGTAGACGAAGGCGTCGAGCCCGGTCGCGGCGGGCCGGCCGGCGACGCCGCGATCGGTGAGATCGAACGCAGGGCTCTTGAGATTGAGGAACGCATAGTCGCCGCTCGGCTCGGATGCGACCACGAGCGCGGGTGCGAGACCGCCCTCCCCGCGCGCGAGACCTGCCTCGAACCGTGCCATCCCGGCAGTGTCGGTCGTGCGTACCGCCAGCACTTCGTTGTTGCGCGCGATCAGGCGCACCTCGGCGCCTTGTTTAAAATCGGTGGTCGCGAGCGAATTGACGAATACGGCGATGCCATCGTTGCCCGACATGGCCGCGAGCCCGAGGTCGGAGACGAAGAACCACTGGGTCGCGACCTCTTCGTAGCTTTCCTCGGACTTGGGGCCGGCCGCCTGCGCGGCCATCACGTAGACACCGGGCTTGAGGTCGCCCACGGCCTCGCCAACCGGAAATGCAGTGGTGACGTCGGCGTTGAGCGTCGACTCGACACTTAGCTCGCCCGACCAGATCTTTGCGCCGCGTTGGTTTCCGAGGCGCTGCAGGTCGTAACGATAGAGGTTGGTCTGAAAGTCGCGGCCGAGCACGGTGTCGATGAGGTTGCGGTCGCCGACGCGATAGATTTCGACCGTCACGGTCTTCGTGTTGACGCTCACCACCGGGATGCCGCGCTGGCCGGTGCGAGGCAGCACATAGGCCTTCCCGGCGAAACGCACGAACGGCTTGCGGTCGCGCACATAAATGTTGAAATCGGCAGCCTTCGCCAGCGTCTCCTTCACCGAGGCGGGCAGCCCCGCGCGCAACGTGATGTTGTAACGCTCGCCGTGCTTGAGCCCCTCAACGCACAGCTGCTTGTCGTCCGTGCTCAGCGCCGGCTTGTCTTCTCCCGCGACCGCCACGAAAGGCGCGTAATCGGTGCGCCGGCCGGCGAGCTCCTCGGAAAACTGGAAGCAGATGCGCGGCGCCGCGGCATCGGAATCGACCGAATAATCGAGCAGGCGGAATCCGTGCTCGGCGCGCATTTGCTCATAAAGTGCGCGCACGTCGTCCATATTGCGGAGATCGAGCGAGAGCTGGAGGCTGTCGAGCGCCGGACGCCACAGCTTGCGCTCGGCGAAGCTGCGGCCGAGAGTGACGAGGGCATCAGCTTCTTCGTTGCGGTTGCCGGCGCGCTGATAGGCGATGTAGGCGGCGATCGAGGCGCGTTCGAAGAGCGCGGTGCGCTCGCGCTCATCGGAGGGGAGAATCTGCATGCTCGCGCGGGCAAGGCGCAACCAGTTCGCCGCCTCATTCGGGGCAACGGTGACGATCTGCCCGAGCAGCTGAACGACAGAACGATAGTCGCGCCGGGTGGTGGCCGCATCGAGGTCACGGCGTAAGGCGGCGAGCGGCTTCGCCACTGTTCCGGCCTCGGTCTTGATGCGGGCTTCGAGCTTGATCGCGCTGTCGGCGAGTTCCTCGCGCTGGAACGGCTTGTCAACGGCGAATGCGGCGGCGGACGCAAGGATGACGAGCGCGGCAATCACGCCGGCGCGAACGAACGCGAGCATGGATGGACCTCCGGTCCCGAGCGGCGGGGAAGCTCTCGTGGGGTGCACAAATCAAAGCCAAATAATGTCGAGGTCGTGACGGAAGGCGCTCGCCGCCAACGAAAAAATCACAAGTGGCGCAGAAGCTTGACGCTCAGGCCAAGTTTCACGCCGATGACGATCTGCTCTTTCCGCTCGCCAATTGGATTGCGCGCCAAACCCGCTCGGGTGTGAGCGGCATGGCGAGGTCCGTCACACCCAGCGGGGCGAGCGCATCGAGAAGCGCGTTGACGATGGCCGCAGGCGCGGCGATCGAGCCAGCCTCACCGCAGCCCTTGGCGCCGAGCGGATTATGGGTGCACGGCTGCGTTTCGTCGAACTCGGAGACGACCTGGGGCACCTCGTCGGCGCGCGGCAGCGTGTAATCCATGAACGAGCCGGACAACAACTGTCCGTCTTCATCATAAGCGCAGTGTTCGGTAAGTGCCTGCCCGACCCCTTGGGCGACGCCGCCTTGGATCTGGCCCTCCACGATCATGGGGTTGATGACGGTGCCCACGTCGTCGACTGCCCGATAGGCGAGGATTTGGACGGTGCCGGTCTCGCAGTCGACCTCCACTTCGGCGACATGCACGCCGCTGCTGAACGCGAAGTTCGGCGGATCGTAAAAGGCGGATTCTTCCAAGCCAGGTTCGAGTGTTTCGAGCGGATAGTCGTGCGGCACGTGCGCGGCGCGCGCGACGGTGGCGAAATCGACGCGGCGGTCGGTACCGGCGACGCTGAACCAGCCGCCGGAAAATTCCACATCGGTGGTCGCCGCTTCCAGCAGATGCGCGGCGATCGCCTTGCCCTTGGCGATGATCTTCATAGCCGCCCGGTCGAGCGCCGAGCCGCCCACCGCGATCGAGCGCGAACCGAATGTGCCGGTCCCGAATGGCACCCGGTCGGTATCTCCCTCGACGATCTCCACCTTGGCCAGCGGGACGCCAAGGCGCGAGGCGATGATCTGGGCAAAGGTCGTCTCGTGTCCTTGGCCGTGGCTGTGGGTGCCAAGCATCGCTTGCGCGCCGCCGTCGGGCCGCACGCGAATGACGGCGGATTCGAAAAATCCCGCGCGGGCCCCGAGCGCGCCGGCAAAGCGCGACGGCGCGACCCCGGATGATTCCACGTAACAGGCGATGCCGATGCCGCGCAGACAACCGGGCATCGCAGCACGGCGGCGTGCCTCAAAGCCGCCGTAGCCGCCCAAATCGAGCGCACGTTCGAGTACGGCCGGGAAGTCGCCGCTGTCATAGGTCGGACCGATCGGCGTCTTGTACGGCATGGCCGCGGCGGGGATGAGGTTGCGCCGGCGGATTTCGGCGCGATCGATGCCGAGCTCCCGCGCCGCCTGGTCCGCGAGGCGCTCGAGCAGGTAGCAGGCCTCCGGTCGCCCGGCCCCACGATAGGCGTCCGTCGGCAGCGTGTTGGTGAAAACGCCGGTGACGGTGACGTGGATCGCCGCCGTGCGGTACGGCCCGGCGAGAAGCGAACTGTAGATCGCACTCGGGATCGCGGCGCCGAACGTCGAGACGTAGGCGCCGAGATTGGCAAATGTTTCGACGCGCAAAGCGAGGAAGCGTCCTTCGCCATCGAGCGCAAGCGCGCCGCGGCTGACGTGGTCGCGCGCCTGGTTGTCGGCGAGGAAGCTCTCGGCACGCGTCGCCGCCCATTTCACCGGGCGGCGCAGCCGCCGCGCCGCCCAGGTGACGATCGTTTCTTCCGGATAGTGTTTACCTTTGTAGCCGAAGCCGCCGCCCACGTCGGGCGCGATCACGCGCAGATCGCTTTCAGAGAGTCCCAATTCTTCGGCGAGAAAACGCCGCACGTGATGCGGGGTTTGCGTGGAGTCATAAACTGTCAGTCGACCGGTCGCCGGATCGGGCACGGCGAGAACCGCGCGTGGCTCGATCGCCGCGCCCACCAAGCGGTTGTTGACGAGATCGAGCGTGGTGACGTGTGCGGCCGCCTTAAACGCGCGTGCAACCGCCGCCGCATCGCCCCGCTCCCAGCGGAAGCACAGGTTATCGGCCGGCGCGCCCGGTGCGAGCGCCGCGCGCGCGTCGGTCACCACCGGCAGCGGCGCATAGTCCACGACGATCCGCTCCGCAGCATCCATCGCCGCGGACAACGTCTCGGCGCACACCGCGGCGACCGGCTCGCCCACGTGGCGCACCCGTTCGCGCGCCAGCGCAAAGCGCGGCGGCTCGGCCATCGGGCGACCGTCGACGGAACGGATGATCCAAAAGGCGCGCATCGGCCCGACGTTGTCGGCCGCCATGTCGGCGCCGCTGAAGGCTGCGAGCACACCCGGCTGTGCGCGCGCGGGCGTCACATCGATCGTGCGGATTGCCGCGTGAGCATGCGGCGAGCGCACCAGCACGCAGTGGAGTTCATCCGCCACGCTGATATCGGCAACGTAGCGGCCACGCCCGAGCAAAAAACGGGCGTCCTCCACCCGCCGGACAGCGGCGCCAATGCCCTGGCCAAGCGCGGATGCAGTCACCTACTCGATTTCCTCGCGCACGAGGTCGAGGTTTTCGAACGCGGCACGGTCGGAGACCACGAACAGATCGGCGTCGCCGCCGACCGCGCGATGGCTCGCCCAGGTCCAATGCGGGATCGTGAACACGTCGTGCTGTGACCAATCGAAAGCGTGCTCGCCGATGCGCGAATTGCCGTGCCCGGAAACGACCAGACAAATCATGTTGTAGGTCACGCGGCGCTTGCGCGTCGTTCCGCCGGGCGAGAGCCGCATGGCGGCGCAGTCGAACGTCGGCATGACCGCGCCGCCGGTCGCCGGATTGACATAGCGCAGCGTCCGCGCGCCATCCGGCCCAGGCGCCATGGCGGCGAGCATGCGACGGGTCGCTTCGCCGGCGTAGCGATATTTGGGGGAATGCGCCGAGTCCGCGCGTGGCCCGTCCGGCGCAAGTCCGGCCTCCGCCCACAATCGCTCATCGCCTTCGTCGACCTGCCAGAAGTCGTTGGCGCCGGGATTACCCGGCTCGAAGAAATGCGCATCGAGACCGCGGATCAGCGGCATGTTGGCGGCATCGAACCAGATGATGCGGCGGCCGCTCTCGTTGATGTGACCATGCCAGCACATCGGGGGCGTGAGGATGAGGTCGCCCGCGCGCATGTCGCAGCGCCGGCCATTGACGATGGTCGCGGCACCTTCCGCGTCAGTGGCGAAACGGATCGCCGCGCCGGTGTGGCGATGGGGCCGGGCGCGATCACCCGGCTCCAGCACCGTGAAGGCCGCCAACATGGTGCTGGTCGTCGTGGTGTCGTTGCCGAAGGCCGGATGCGCGAGGATGAGGGCGCGGCGCTCGATATCGTTGATCGCGACTTCCTTTACCGCCTGATGGAGAAACGGCTCGACGTCGCGCCAGCGCCAGATGAACGGCGCGTCCTGCGGCTGCGGCCGGATTGGCGTGATGCGCTGATACCGGTCCCACAGGGGATGCAGGTTTGCTGCCTCGAGCGCCGCGACGAACGAGGCGTCCGCCCGCTGCTCCGCAATAATGGCCATGGCTCGTTCCCTGCGCCGGTTTCAGTTCTTGCCGACGCGCGCCAACACCTCATCGACGTTCGTCGCGTCGACCAGACGATGTTTGATGAACACCTGTTTGCCGACGGTCTCGCCTTTGAGGATGCGGTCGAGCATGTCGACGCCGAGGCGCCCCCATTCGAACGCGTTAAGTTCGACCGTGAGCGCGAGGTTGCCCTCCTTGACCGCGCGTAGCGCCGGCGGCACGCCATTCATTCCGGTGACGAGGGTCGTGCCTTTGCGATTGGCCGCGAGCACCGCCTGCATCGCGCCCAGCGCCACGTCGTCGTTGGAATTATAAATCGCCTTGAGATCGGGGTTGGCGGCGAGCGCGTCTTCCGCATGCTTGACGCCGCGCTCGCGCGTGAGTGCGCCGTCGGTGCGGAACACGATCTTGATGCCAGGATGTTTCGCCATCACGTCGGTATAGCCCTCGGCGAGGTTGCGGAACGCCGGCGCGCCGCTCGGGCCGAGGATCATGGCGACCTTGCCATCGCCGCCGATGTGCTTGACGGTCCACTCGGCGATCTCGGCGCCGATCTGCTTTTCGTTGATCGCGACATGCAGGGTTTGATTGGGCGATGATGAGCCGCGCGCGAGCGAAATGATCGGGATTTTAGCCTGGGCGGCTGCGTTATAGGCGGCATTCACGCCGATCGCATCGATCGGCGAGATCAGCACGCCCTTGACGCCGCGCGCGATCAGGTCCTGCACGCCGTTGATCTGTTTGAGCTTGTCCTCGTTGGACGATACGGCGACGACCTCCCAGCCGAGCTCCTGGGTACGCGCGCGGATGCCGCGCAGCATCAGGATGTAGAGCGGGTTGTCGTCCTGTGCGAGCGCCACGCCGATGACGGTCTTCCCCTGAGCCATGACCGGCGCAGGTAAGAGGGTGGCTGCACTGAGCAGAGCGACGGCCGCAATTGCGGCGCGGCGTGAACAATCCATGGGACTTCCCCTTCAGCTAACGCGATCGTAACCGGTCGGCAGCCGCGGCGGCAATGATCACCGCGCCGACGGCCACCCGCTGCCAGTAGGAATCGACATTGAGCAGATTGAGCGCGTTACCCAGCACCACCATGATGAAGACGCCGATGACACTCTTTGCCGGCGTTCCCTCCCCGCCGTGCAGCGAGGCGCCGCCGAGCACGACCGCAGCGATGGCGGTCAATTCGTAGAACTCGCCGGCGGTGGGCTGACCCGATTGCAAGCGGGCGGCGAGCATGACGCCGGCAAGGCCCGCCAGCGCACCGCACCAAATGTAGGTGGAGGCGATAACGCGCCGCACCGGCACGCCGGAAAGATATGCGGCTTCGCGGCCGCCGCCGGTCGCATAGACACGCCGGCCATAGGGCGTCGAATGCATGATGTAGGTCACGGTCGCGAGCAGCCCGACGGGCACCCACACCAGATAATGGACGCCGAACAGGCGCTGCGATCCGAACGCGATGAATGCCGGTGGCAGGCCCTCGTCCCCGATCGGAGCGCCGCCGGTGATGATGAACACGACGCCGCGCACCAGCACCATGGTGCCGAGCGTGGTAATGAACGGATTGACGCCCAGCATGGCGATGATGAAGCCGTTGGCGAGACCGACCAGGGCGCCCGCGGCAACTCCGCCGAGGACACCAAGCGCCACCCCGCCGACGGGCATCAGCATGGCGGCGATGCATCCGGAGAGCGCCACGGTCGAGCCGACCGAAAGGTCGAAACCCCCGCCGACGATCACGAACGTCATGCCCATGGCGATCACCGCCATGATCGACGACTGCACCAAAATGTTCGTGAGATTGAACGGGGAGAGGAAGCGGTCGGTCAGCAGCGCGGTGACGGCGCACAGCAGAATGAGCGTGAGCAGCGGCGCTTGGCCGGCAAGGCGCGCGCGCAAGGGACGCTGCATCTTTATCCGCCGATCGCCGCGTGCAGACGCGATTCGTCGAGGTCGCTGCGCTCGATGCGAGCGGCGACGTGCCCATGGTGGAACGCGAGCACGGCGTCGCACATGAGCACCAGTTCGGCGAGATCGCTAGAGTTCATGAGTATGCTGCCCTGCCGGGCGAAATCGCGCAGCAGCGCATGGATCTGCGCCTTGGCGGCGACATCGATGCCCTGGGTGGGCTCGTCGAGCAGGAGGAGGGAGACGCCGCGCGCGAGCCATTTTGCCAGCACGACCTTTTGCTGATTGCCGCCGGAGAGTGCCGAGACCTTCGTGTCCGCCCGCCGCGGCCGGATGTCGAGGACATCCATCAATTCGTTCACGGCGCGGGCGGCGCCTGCTTTGTCAAAGCGCCCGCGATGGATGAAACGGCCCAGGCTCGGCAACACGATATTGTCGCGCACCGAGGCGTTCATAATAAGGCCGAGCGACCGCTCGGCCGGCACCATTCCGATTCCGGCGGCGATCGCAGCGCGCGGATTGGCCAGGCGTCGAGGCACGCCGTTAATGGCGACCGTTCCCGGCTCGGGCTGGACCCCGAACAAACGGGCAAGCACCCGGTCGGTGCCGCTGCCGAGCAACCCGGCCAGCCCCAGTGTTTCTTGCGCTCGCAAGCAGATCGCGCCAGGTCTCTCGGCCGGTTCTTGCAGCACGGTCGTGCCCGGCTGCACCACGCCACTCGACGATGCGCGCTCCTCGAAACCGCCGGTCATGGCACGAGCAAGCCGAGCGGCATCGAAAGCGCCGCGTTGCGCCACGGCGGCGACGCGCCCGTCGCGCAGGATGGTGCAGCGGTCGGCGAGCGCGACCACCTCGCCGAGCCGGTGGGAAATATAGATGATCGCCACGCCCTGCTCCTTCATGCGCGCGAGCACGGCAAACAGCCGGTCGATTTCGCGTTTCTCCAGCGCCGCCGTGGGCTCGTCGAGGATCAGGATACGGCAACGCCGGCGCAGCGCCTTAGCAATCATCACCAATTGCCGCTCGGCAAAGCTCAGGCTGCCGGCCGGCGCGTCAAGGTCGGGCGCAAAATCGAGTTGCGCCAGCGTTTGCCGTGCATCCTCGCGCATACGCGCGCGATCGATCCGCGGAATGACTCCAAGGAACCGGCGTACCGGCGGATCGCCCACGCTGATGTTCTCCGCGACGCCGAGTGCCGGCACCAGCCGCAGTTCCTGGGGAATGGTCACGATTCCGGCCGCGATCGCGGCCTGCGGGCCGTCGAACTGGCACGGCCGCCCCTCGACTTCGATCGTGCCGCGGTCGGGCCGGTGCACGCCGGCGAAAATGCGGATCAGGGTGGATTTGCCGGCGCCGTTCTCGCCGACGAGGGCATGGACTTCGCCCGGCATGACATCGAAATCGACGCCGGCGAGCGCCGCCGTCGCGCCGAAATGTTTGACAATGCCTTTGGCGCTTGCGGCCGGCCGGGTGTTCGCGTCGACCATGCGCAATGAACGTGACGCGCCGGGGCGCTCCCCGTCAACCGGGATCGCGCGCCAGGACCAGGTGCAGGCAGGTCATCGTGAAGATGACCTGGTCGTGTTGGTTGTGCGCGCGGTGAGCGGTCGAAATCACGCCGCGATCGGGCTTCGAGCGCGACCGCTTGACTGCGCTGATCTCGACCGTCGAGCGAATCGTGTCGCCGGGCCGCAGCGGGATGAGCCAACGCACATGTTCGAGCCCGGGCGATCCGATGATCGCCCGTTCCCACAAATTGAGTTCGAAGAACAGCCGCATGGTGAGCGCGAGCGTGTGCAGCCCCGAGGCCACCAACCCGCCGAATGCCGACTTCGTCGCGGCGGCCGGATCGAGATGAAAATACTGCGGGTCGAACTGGCGGGCGAAGGCGACGATGTCCGCTTCATTGACGGCAATGCCCTCGGTCTCGAAACGCTGACCGACGGTGAAATCCTCGAAGAACAGGTCGCGCGATGGCCGCACCGTTACCGCCTCGTGCTACTGACTTTTCGCCGGCGTGGCAGCCGTTGACCGGGCTTTCCGCTGCGCCGGAGTTTGCCACGCCGGCTGCCGAGCCCACTGTGCGTTCATCGTGGACCAATTCGAATACGAGTAGGTGGGCTGTGCGGCGGGCTGCATCCCCGGCTGCGCCCTTGCCTGCGTTACGGGCACAACGCGGCGGACCACGCGGCGCACGGGAGGTTTGCGTACTGGTTTGACCGGCTTAGCCAGCTTGGTCCTTTGCTTGGCCGGCTGGGCCGCGGCGGCGTGGCGCGATTTTATCGTCTTTTTGGGCCTGGGCTCGTGCGTGACCGACCCCGTCGTTTCGCGGGGCGCCGGCTCGGGGACTGCTTCGGCCGCCGCGGTCTTGGGCGCTTCAGGCATTGCTGGCTTGGCATCGTCCGGATGGGCATCGGCTGATGGTGGCGGTGCTGCGGGCGTGGGCGGGTTCGCAGGCAACGCTTCCGGCGGTGCGGCTGCGGACGAAGCCGCCCGGCTCGGAGGTAACGGCTCCGCCAACGGCGCGCTCACGGCGGGGGTATCCGTCGTCTGGGGAGCCGGCCCCGGCTCGTCCGCCGGCTTGGGCGTAGAAGACGCCGTGACCTCAGCGAGCGGCGGCGTCTGTTCGGGAGGCCGCTCGATTGCTGGCGCAGTCTCTGCGACCGGCGCCGGGGCCTCGGAAACCTCCGGCAGGCTCGCGGCCGCGGGTACTTCGGTCCGCGGCGCAGGTTGCTGTGTCACCGCGGGTGTCCTCGCGGTCAGCTGGCCATCGGCCGGTTCTGCCGCGGTGGCTGGCGCATCTTCCGGGCTTGAGACGAAGGCCGGCGGCGCTGGCAGATCATTCGGATGCGCAACGACTACCGAAGACTGATTGGCGATTCGAAAGGCGGCAAACAGGCCGAAGCCGAATGTCATGAGCGCAATCGACGCGACCATCGAGGCGGCGATAACGCGCAAGTTTGGCAGCATGCCGACGAGCCCATGACAACAAGCCCCGTTGGCGGCCCGCCTGATGCGGAGCGCGTCGCAGTCAACGAGGCGTCGTCAGGCTAACTGAGTCGGAGAGTCGGCATAAGATCAACTTGAACGCGCGCGGATTCAGTTACCGCCGGCCGATCGGCCGGCGCGCGCCTTCATCATGCGCTAGTGTCCTGATTCCGAAGTTCGCCAGAGTCTGCCGCACGCTCGGAAGCGAACTTCGGAATCGAAGGACACTAGCAACGTTAGGATTCTAGTGCCGCTTTGAACCCGAAGTTCGCATTCGGACTCGCAGCAATTGAGGTGCGAACTTCGGGTTCGCGGCACTAGCGTTCGGGTGCGCTTGCGACGGCGAGATTCTGGGGAGCAAGACCGCCGACGGAAACGTGCCAAGCGGGTTTGCCGGCATCATTCACGCTCGATACAAACAAACCTTGCAGGACTTCGCGCTCGATCGGCTTTTGCAGCACCGGCACATGGGCGTAGCGCGTATCGATATTTTCAGCGTCGTAACCGGTCACGAACACGAACGGCACGTCCCGGCGCGCCAGCCGCTCGGCGACGGGATAGACAAGGTCGCCGCCGAGATTGACGTCGAGGATGGCAGCATCGAGCGGTTCATTTGCCGCGCAGGTGAGCGCCTCGTCAGCCCGATCGAACGGCCCGATGACGAAAAATCCCAGCTCGACCAGCGAGTCGCGCATCATCATCGCGACCAACGCCTCGTCTTCCACCAGCAGAATGCGGTTGCCATTGACGAGCTTCGGGGCCGGCGCGGCATGCTCCTTCTCGCGCTGGATCTGGCCGGCGAACTTGGCCTCCTCCACCCTGTCGCTGCGCGGGATCGACATGACGCAATTGAGGCCTTCCGGCCGCCAATCGAAGATGGCGCGGCCGCCGAGCTGCCGCTCGATGCTGGCGCTGATGACGCGCGTCCCGTAGCCCTGGGTAGCGGGCGCCTTCACGGTCGGGCCGCCGCTCTCCTTCCAATAAAGCACGAGGCTGCCCGCCTTGAGCTCCCAGGCGAATTGGACGCGGCCCGCGTTCGCTGAGAGTGCGCCATGCTTCGCCGCATTGGTGGCAAGCTCGTGCAAAGCGAGTGCCAGCGTCTGGGCGGTGGCGGGATGAAGCACGAGATCGGGTCCCGTGACCGCGATGCGTCCGGTTTCGCCGGTGCGATAAGGGCCCAGTTCCTCGTCCACAAGCCTGCCGAGATCGGCGCCCTGCCAGCGCGCATGGGAGAGCAGCATGTGCGCCCGCGAGAGCGCGCGGATACGCCCCTCGACTGCCTCCACGTAAGCATCGACGCTCTTCGCGCGGGTGAGGCGGATGATCGCCTGCACGACGGCAAGCGCGTTGCGCGCGCGGTGATCGACCTCGCGCGCCAGCAAGGATTGGCGTTCCTCCGCCTCTTTGCGGTCGGTGATGTCGATGATGACGCCGCTTACGCGGGTGATGCGTCCGTCGGGGCCGATGCTGGCGGCGGCCGAGCTGACGCACCAGCGTATTTCGCCGTTGGGGCGCACGGCCCGGAACTCGGTCTGGAACGTCTGCGCATCCTTGAGCAAGTTCTTCCAGCCCTGGATCAGCGGAAGCCAATCCTCGTGATGGATCAGCGCCCGCAGCGTATCGAGCCGAACGCTGAAGCTCTTCGGATCGACGCCGAAGATGCGGCACTGGCCTTCGTCCCAAGTGGACTCGCCGGTGGCGGCATCCCAATCCCACGATCCCATGCGGCCGGCTGCCAGCGCGAAGCTGCGCAATCGCTCGCTGTCGAGCAGCCGCGCGGTCGATGCCTGAAGCTCCGCGGTGCGTTGCGCTACCCGCTCCTCGAGCTCGCGATTGAGCTGCTCGAGCTGACGGTTCTTGCGGTACAGCTCGGCAAATACCCGCACCTTCGCGCGCAGGACCTCGGGAATAACGGGGACCGGCACATAGTCGACCGCGCCCATCTCGTAGCCGCGCAACCGGTCGACGTCCGAGAGGTGAATGGCGGAGATGAAGATGATCGCGGTCTGGCGAAACCGCGGATGCTCGCGAATCATGGCCGCAAGCTGGAACCCGTCCAGCTCCGGCATGCACACGTCGATGAGGACGACGGCGATGTCGCGTTTGAGCAGCAGCTCGAGTGCCTCACGAGCCGACGTCGCCTTGATGAGGTTTTCTCCGAGGTCACGCAGGATGACCTCGTAGCTCAGCAATTTCGCCGGCTGGTCGTCGACCAGCAGGATGTTGATCTTGTCGTCGGCCATGATTGACTTCTACCGATGGAGCCACATGCGCAACGCCGAGAGCAGCTGCTCGGTGTTGACCGGCTTCGCCAGATAATCGGACGCCCCGGCGGCGAGGCACTTCTCGCGGTCGCCCTTCATCGCCTTGGCGGTGAGCGCCACGATCGGCAGTCGTCGTGTGCCGGGTTTCGACCGGATCACCTCCATTGTTCGGTAGCCGTCCATCTCCGGCATCATGATGTCCATCAGCACGATGGCAATATCGGGCGTCGATTCGATCAGCTCGATCGCCTCGCTTCCGGTGGTCGCCGCCAGCACCCGCATGCCGCGCCGCTCGAGCACGCTCGACAACGCGAACACATTGCGGGCATCGTCGTCGACCAGCAGCACCGACCGGCCGATCAGGTCTTCGTCCGAACTGTTGAGGCGTTCGAGCATGCGCTGCTTCTCGGCCGGCAGCTCGGTCACCACGCGATGGAGGAACAACGCCGTCTCGTCAAGCAGGCGCTCGGGTGACTCGACACCCTTCACCACCACGCTGCGCGCAACGGCATGGAGCTGCGCGTCCTCCTCGGCAGAGAGTTCGCGGCCGGTGAACACCACGACCGGCACGTCGGCGAGCACCGGATCGGCGCCGATCTGCTGCAGCACGTCGAAGCCGGACATGTCGGGCAGCCGCAGGTCGAGCACGACGCAGTCGCAGAGCTGCTGGCGTAGCGCCGCGAGCGCTTCCGCCCCGGTACCGACAGTGACGATCTCGATGTCATCGTAGCCAAGCAGTTCGGTGATTCCCATCTGCTCGGCCGGATTGTCCTCCACCACCAGCAGGCGCTTGCGGCGGGGCTTGGCGTATTCCTTGATGCGAGCCAAAGCTTCTTTGAGGCCTTCCTGCGTCGTCGGTTTGGTGACGAAAGAGAAGGCACCACGCGCAAGCCCGTGCCGGCGATCCTCGTCGAGTGTGATGATCTGCACCGGAATGTGACGCGTCGCCGGGTTCTGCTTGAGCTGGCTGAGGACCGTCCAGCCGAGCATATCGGGCAGGAAGACGTCGAGCGAAACTGCGGTCGGCTGGTATTGGCGCGCCAGCTCGAGCGCGTCCGCGCCGCGCATCGCGACCAGCACCTTGAACCCTCTGTCGCGTGCAAGATCGACTATGACCCGCGCGTAGTGCGGATCGTCTTCAACAATCAGCAGGGTGTTGTCCCCCGGCTCGATCTCGAGCCGATCGTCCGGGATCGCCTCGACCGGCCGCTCGGCGAGCGTGCTCGCATGGAAACCAAGCGCCGGGACGGTCGAGGGCGCGGTGCTCGGCGCGATGCGGACCGAGGTCGTCGGCCCGATGTATTTGATCGGCAGATAGAGCGTGAACGTGCTGCCGGAGCCGGGTGAACTGCGCAGATGGATTTCGCCGCCCAGCAGATTCGACAGCTCGCGGCTGATGGCGAGCCCGAGCCCGGTGCCGCCATATTTGCGGCTGGTACTGGCGTCGGCCTGCTGGAACGCCTCGAAGATAATCTTCTGCTTGTCGAGCGCGATGCCGATGCCGCTGTCCGAGACCTCGAACGACACCACGGCCGGCGCCTGGCTGAGCACCGGATGATCGGGGGTCCACCCGCTCAGGGCGGCAGAAACACTAAGCCGCACGCCGCCGTGCTCCGTGAACTTGAAGGCGTTCGACAGCAGATTATTGAGCACCTGCTGCAGACGCTTGGGATCGGTGACCAGACTGCGTCCCAGGTGCGGGTCGAGCTGCACGTCGAACGAGAGCTGGCGGTTGTCCGCCTGATGCCGGAAGGGTCGCCCGACCATGTCCAGCAGGTTGGAGAACAGCACCTCCTCGGCGTCGACGGTGACGGTACCCGATTCGATCTTCGACAGATCGAGAATGTCGCTGATCAGGTTCAACAGGTCCGTGCCGGCACCGTGGATGGTTCGGGCAAACTCGACCTGCTTGGGCGTGAGGTTGCCCTCGGGATTGTCAGTGAGCTGCTGGCCGAGAATGAGGATGCTGTTGAGCGGCGTGCGCAGCTCATGCGACATGTTGGCCAAAAACTCCGACTTGTACTTCGAGGTGAGCGACAGCTCGGTCGCCTTCTCTTCCAGCGCGCGCCGGGCCTGCTCGATTTCCTGGTTCTTGCGCTCCACTTCGACGTTGCGCTCGGCGAGCTGCTCGGCCTTCTGTTCGAGCTGCTCGTTGGTCTGCTGCAGTTCGCGCTGCTGCGCCTGCAATTCGCCGGCGAGGTTCTGCGACTGCTTGAGCAGGCCTTCGGTCTGCATCGTCGCCTCGATACTGTTGAGCACGATGCCGATCGAGGCGGTCAGCTGCTCCAAGAATGCGATTTGCGAGGCGGTGAACGCGCCGATCGATCCCAGCTCGATCACGGCCTTGGCCTGGTTCTCGAACAGCACCGGCAGCACGATCACGTTGCGCGGCCGCACCTTGAACGAGGCCGAGCCGATCGGAACCACGTCCTCCGGCAGTTCGCTGATCAGCATGCGGCGCTTTTCCGCCGCGCACTGCCCGACCAGGCCTTCGCCGATGCGCACGACCTGCGGGTGAGAGGTTGCGCCGTCGTCAGCAAAGGCGGAAAGCAGCTTGAGGTCGGACGCCTGTTCGCTCTCCGCTTGGTAGATCACGCCGATCTGCGCGTTGACCAACGGGGTGAGTTCGCTCAGCAGCAGCCGGCCGACCGTCGAAAGGTCGCGCTGGCCCTGCAACATATTGGTGAAGCGCGCGAGGTTGGTCTTGAGCCAATCCTGCTCCGTGTTGCGGTCGGTGGTCAGCCGCAGGTTGTCGATCATCGTGTTGATGTTGTCTTTGAGCTCGGCCACCTCGCCGCGCGCATCGACCTGAATCGACCGGGTCAAGTCGCCCTTGGTCACCGCGGTCGCCACTTCGGCGATGGCGCGCACCTGCGTCGTGAGGTTCGCAGCGAGCAGGTTGACGTTGCCGGTCAAGTCCTTCCAGGTGCCGGCCGCTCCGGGCACGTTAGCCTGCCCGCCGAGACGGCCCTCGACGCCGACCTCGCGCGCGACGGTCGTCACCTGATCGGCGAAGGTCGCGAGCGTGTCGGTCATGTTGTTGATGGTTTCGGCGAGCGCCGCGACCTCGCCCTTCGACTTCACCGTGAGGTTCTGTTTCAGGTCGCCGTCGGCGACCGCGGTCACCACTTTGACGATGCCGCGCACCTGCTCGGTGAGGTTCGCCGCCATCACGTTGACGGTATCGGTGAGGTCCTTCCAGGTGCCGGCGACGCCGGACACCTGCGCCTGGCCACCGAGTTTGCCTTCGGTGCCGACCTCGCGGGCGACGCGCGTCACTTCCGACGCGAAGGCGTTGAGCTGGTCCACCATGGTGTTGATGGTGTTCTTCAGCTCGAGAATTTCGCCCTTCACATCGACGGTGATCTTGCGGGACAGGTCGCCACGCGCGACCGCCGTCGTCACCTCGGCGATGTTGCGGACTTGGGTCGTCAGGTTTGCAGCGAGCAGGTTGACGTTGTCGGTCAAGTCCTTCCAGGTGCCGGCGACGCCGGGCACCACCGCTTGGCCGCCGAGCCGTCCGTCGGTGCCGACCTCGCGCGCAACGCGCGTCACCTCGGCCGCGAACGAGCGCAGCTGCTCGACCATCGTGTTGAGCGTCTCCTTGAGCAGCAGGATTTCGCCGCGCACGTCCACCGTGATCTTCTTCGACAGGTCACCGCTTGCGATCGCCGTCGCCACTTCGGCGATGTTGCGCACCTGCGCGGTGAGGTTCGACGCCATGAAGTTGACGTTGTCGGTGAGGTCCTTCCAGGTGCCGGCGACGCCCGGCACCTGCGCCTGGCCGCCGAGTTTTCCCTCGGTGCCGACCTCGCGGGCGACGCGCGTCACCTCGGCGGCGAACGCGTTGAGCTGGTCCACCATGGTGTTGATGGTGTTCTTGAGCTCGAGGATTTCGCCTTTCACGTCGACCGTGATTTTGCGCGACAAGTCGCCGCGCGCGACGGCCGTCGTCACCTCGGCGATGTTGCGGACCTGAGTCGTCAGGTTCGCGGCGAGCAGGTTGACGTTATCGGTCAGGTCCTTCCAGGTGCCGGCGACGCCGGGCACCACCGCCTGGCCGCCCAGGCGTCCGTCGGTGCCGACCTCGCGGGCAACGCGGGTCACTTCGGCCGCGAACGAGCGCAGCTGCTCGACCATGGTGTTGAGCGTTTCCTTGAGCAGCAAGATTTCGCCGCGCACGTCGACGGTGATCTTCTTCGACAGGTCGCCGCTCGCGATCGCGGTCGCCACCTCGGCGATGTTGCGCACCTGGGCGGTGAGGTTCGAGGCCATGAAGTTGACGTTGTCGGTGAGGTCCTTCCAGGTGCCGGCGACGCCCGGCACCTGCGC
>JAFAUQ010000250.1 GCA_019243195.1 Hyphomicrobiales bacterium | reverse complement strand
GATCGCGTGGCAGAACAACAACGGCGCGGTCGGCCTCTGGCTGATGAACGGAACGGCGCCGGCGGCCGAGACCGGGATGTCAAATCCGGGCGCCGGCTGGCAACTCGTCTCGGTCGATCACTTCACGCCGAACGGTCAGCCGGATCTTCTGTTCCAGAACACCAACGGCGCGATGCAGCTGTGGGAGATGAACGGCACCAGCCTCGCGGCGGCCGTCAACCTGCCCAATCCCGGCGCCGGATGGCAGTCGGTGAACGGCCATCCGTTCGCGGTGGGTTGACGCGCTCCCGTTGGCACGGCCGACACAGACGGCTCGCGCTGACGTGGCCGAACCTGCCGCTGAGAGCCGACTTGAATGCCAAGCGAAGTCCTGTCGCACACTACCCGCCGTAGACTGGCATCTATTTTCGTCGCCAAAATCGGCTCAGCGATTGGCAGCTAGTGCCCCGATTCCGAAGTTCGCAATCGGACTCGCGGGAATTATGATGCGAACTTCGGGTTCGCGGCACTAGCAGGCTGCTGAAAAACTCCGGAGGGGGTGACAAATGCGCAATTTTCGAATCCAAAACCGCTTGGCGGCGAATCTTGCGTGCGCCGTGAGTTCAAAAACTGGATCAATGTTGCGTATCCCGACCTCTCGAAACCCTTTTTCAGCAGCCTGCTAGTGCCCCGATTCCGAAGTTCGCATCATTTGGCGGCACGTTCGTTTGCGAACTTCGGAATCGAAGGGCACTAGCAACTTATTGAATCTAGTGTGGCTTTGGTTCAGAAGTCCGCATCTCGGACTCGGCTCGCAAGAATGATGCGGACTTCTGAACCGCCACACTAGGGGTCAATCTCGACCCTTCGTCCCTCTGCCCTGAATGTCCGGGTTACCCGCGATAGGAGGTTATCAATGAGAAATAACGTGCCAGCGGTTCTCAATTCGGTTGTTACTGGCGGTATTTCGCCGAGAGCAGAGCGCATTGTTTGCGCGTTGGCCCTGGTTCTATCCGCATCGCCCGCCTTTGCCGTAAGTCCATGTCCTGACAACTATCGGCCCTACAGCTTTCAAGGGACGGTCGCCGAGATCGGTACAACGGCTGATGGCCGACCGTGGTACGTGATCGCCAACATTCCCAACCCCGCATGTGGGGACGAAAATCAGCGGATTAGGGCGTATCCACTCGCCCCTGTTGCCTCGTGCGCGGTCGGAAAGCGCGCGCAGGCGAACGGTATTTATACAAAAAGCTGTGTGAATTTGAGTAAGGGATCCATTTGCCTCGCGCAAGTCGGTCTTCGGGACTCTAAAGGTGGAATAGACACCGCCAAGGGTGCGACGGTGACCTGCAAATAGGTCGGCGCGGCCGATTACAACGGCGACAATAAGGACGACATCCTGCTGCAGGACAAGAACACCGGAAATCTGATGATCGATCTGATGGACGGGGCGACCATCACGTCGAGCAAAACGATCGCCGTCGGCGATCCGTCATGGCACGCGGTGAGCACCGGCACGTTCACGGTCAGGCCGATATAGCGTGGCAGAACAACAACGGGTCGGCGGGCATTTGGTTGATGAACGGAACCACGCTCACGGCCGAAATCGGGCTGTCCAATCCAGGCCCGGGGTGGCAGCTCGTTTCGGTCGATCACTTCACGCCGAATGGTCAGCCGGATCTTCTGTTCCAGAACACCAACGGCGCGATGCAGCTGTGGGAGATGAACGGCACCAGCCTCGCGGCGGCCGTCAACCTGCCCAATCCCGGCGCCGGCTGGCAGTCGGTCAACGGCCATCCGTTCGCGACGGGGTGACGCGGCGCCGCGACGCAAACGTCCCGAACTACATCCGGGATCGGCGGCAATGTGCCAATCGGCGGCACAGCCGAGTTGATTTTATTAGATATTCGCAAGTACGGCTTAATGTTTTCGTGCCACAATGGGGGCGATGACTCCTGCTGTCCGCAGATTGTTTTACGCTGGATCGGCCGGGCTCGTGCTCTGGCTCGTGTTCGGCCGATATTTTCCGCCCTCAATCTCTGACGATCTGTCAAAACTTGAGCCGGAAATGTGTTCCACGTGGACTCCGAGCGCGGTAACCGCAAGGTTTTTCACAAGCATTGTTCCCTTAAACGTCGGCTCGTCAACGGGCAGCCTGGCAACTGAACAAGTGGCGTTGATCAGTCAATACAAACCCGAGCATCGTCGGAAGCTGTGGGTGCTACGGATGCCCGCTGCCTATATCATGCAGAGGACGTGCGATTCTGGTCGGCAGAATTGGGTCGGCGAGGGCGACTTCGTTTCGGTCTCGCAGCATTACGGGCTGGGCTTCATTCTCACGGAGGATAAGGATCTCGCGGTGACTCGCTCCGACGAGGAGCAACGGAAGAATGGGCTGCCCGTTTATGTGGAACTCTCCAACCGTCTCGTTAACCCAGAGCGGCGTCATAGAGGAAATGCCGACAGTAGCTATGTAATTGGCCATGTTCTTTTCCATCCTGAACAACCAAGCTGTGCCGAGCAAGCCAGCAGCGTTCCCGGCCTCGTGACGTTCAGGCGTATTCGGCATGACGTGGCTTCGCAGATGGATTGCGAAGGCCTTTTATACGACTCCGGCGTTTTTGCGAGGAAAATTGGTGATCGAAGTTATGATATCGTGATCGGTTGCAGCGTGCGGTGTCGATTGCATAGTGACTATGAAGGCTGGAGTATTGAATTTCTGTTCGACCGCGATCACCTTGAGAAATGGCAAACATTGTATGACCGCGTAACGCGATTCTTAGCCGCCCACACTTTTCATCTCGATCACGACTCGTGACCTATAAGCAGGCAACTGCCGTCGACGGGCTGATCTCGACGGCGGTTGAGTCCACGGTCCGCCAACTGATAAACCAATCCTTGCGGCACACCAGGAACCCGGCGGTAAATTGCACGTATTTTTTTCCCTGTGAGTCCTGGAATGGCCCGGCAAATCCTTGCCCTCTCAACTGGTCCAGCAACAAGCGCTCCTTTATTCCGTCAGAAAATGCCGCATGGACCCGTTCCTTGAAACGCGCGTCGGTGTCGAGACCTTTTGGAAGCTCGCGAAACACGCCGGGTGTGAGGCCGCGAATAAGCGGCGGCATGCCAAACCAATAATACCAGCCCTCCAAATACACGTAAGCCGTGGCGGGAATCCCAAAGACAACCGCGATGGCGATAATCAGAATGCGCGCCCACTTGCGCAAGGACGTGACCCTCGAGTCGGGGACCTTGAGGAAAACAACGCGGTGCCCTGAGATTGGTCAATTTGATTGAACCAATCATTAACTGAAAGCTCATGCCGAACATATTCTTCGCGGGCCTTTTCCAGAAACCGGTATCGACCCCGCATCAAAGCTTGCCCCGGACTTGATCCGGCTGCGGGGCAGGCTTTTTCGCGATCATGCTCTAACCGCAACGAGGCAAGTCCTTGTCACGCCGACGACGCAAAACCTCGCCCTCATCGACGACGTCTGTGCCCGCGGCATCAAGCGCAGCGGGCGGAGACGATGAAGTGGGGCAGGGCGGCGCCGCAGCGACCCCTCTCCCCGCTTGCGGGGAGAGGGTGGCCGCGAAGCGGCCGGGTGAGGGGGGCTTTCAGCAGCGCGCCGCCGGTGGAGAATCCCCCTCACCCGCCCGCCTTCGCTGCGCTACGGCGGGCGACCTCTCTCCGAGGGGCACCCCGTCGCGCTCGCGCGACGGGGACCCCGTTGCGGGGAGAGGTGGAGCGCGCCTCATTCGGCCGGCCCAATCTGACGATGACTCGATCCTTATTTATCAGTTTCTCTGCGCGGTCGCGCCGCCGGTGCTGCACTGCCCGATCGCTCATGCGAAATCGCTCGCCGAAGTGCGCCGCGTGGTTTGCGATCGCGACTACGGCTTTGCCTATCTCGCGCTCGAGGGCGACTCACGTTTCGGGCAACGGCTCGTCGGCACCATCGGCACGATCTTTGTTTCCTGGTGGTACGGCGATGATCATTTCTTCACCGACCGCTGGTTTTTCACGCTTCCCGGCCGCCGCTGGGCCGGCCCGCGGCTGCTCGCCGAGGCCGACGCCATCGCGCGCGCGGTCGGCGTGCCGCTGATCGTCAATTTGAAGCAGCGCCGCACCACCGCGGCCGTGACATTCGTCAAGCCGGCATTGTTAGGAAAAAGCGAATAGCGAATAGCGAGTAGCGAATAATGAGTAGCGAGTAGTGAGTAGTGATCACCATTCACCACTCACCATTCACCACTCACCATTCACCACTCACCACTCACCACTCACCATTCACTATTCGCTATTCGCTATTCGCTATTCGCTATTCGCCACTCACCATTCACCATTCGCCATTCGCCAGCGGAGCGAGCCCATGTGCTTCGGCATGACTACCACGTCGCAACAAACAAACACGCCCTCGCCGGTGGTGCAGAACGCCGGCCAGACCGCGTTCGGCTTCGCGCAGAATCTCGCCAATCAGCCGTTCTCCGCGCCGCTCCAGGGCACCGCCGGCTTCACCCCGCAGCAGCTGCAATCCTTCGCTCAGATCGGCGGGCTCGCGTCGGCGCCGAACGCGAATAATCCGTTCTACAGCACCATCGCCAACGACTACGCGAATTTGGGCACCACCGCGCTGCCGACGATCAAGCCGCAGAGCGTGCTCGGCGGCGGGGTCGATCCGTCCGCGACCACCCTGCAGTCCTACATCGATCCCCATTTGCAGATGGAGTTGGCGCCGACCCTGCAGGCGATCCGTCAGCAGGCGGCGCAGGCCATGAACGGCGCCGGCGGCGTCGGCAGCCAGGCGACCGCGGCGGGCGCCTTCGGCGACGCGCGCCAGGGCGTGCAGAACGCCATGACCGATTATCAGGCGATGCTCGCGGCGGGGCAGGCGACCGGGCAGGCCTATCAGAACGCCTATCAGAATGCGCTTAGCGTCCGCGGCAGCGACGTGTCGAACGCGATGAACGCGCAGACCGCGAACGAACAGATCGCGCAGCAGCAGCTGCAGAACCTCGTCGGCTCCGGCAACGCGCTCACCAACCTCGCGCAATACACCACCGGCACCGGGCTCAATCTCGCGCAGGCGCTGGGCCAGGCCGGCACCCAGCAGCAGCAGCTCGCGCAGCAGCAGCTCGCCTCGCTTTACAATCAGCAGCTCCAGAATGTGCTCGGGCCTTATCAGTATCAGGTCCCGGCGCTCGACTCGGCGGTTGCCGCGCTCACGCCGACGCAGCCGTCGACGCAGACGGTGCAGCAGCCCAACAACGCCGGATGGAACCTGCTCGGGTCGATCCTCGGCTCGAGCTTCCAGGGCTTTGGCCAGGGCATGGGCCAGGGCTACGCCAGGACCCTCTTTAGCTGAGCAACCCACATGGACCCGACCTTTGCTCCTTCCACCTCGGGCGGCGGCGTCTTTGACGCCGTGCTCGGCACGTCCGCCCTCCCGCCGGCGGCGATCGATCCGGGCGCCCTCGTTGACGCCGGCGGCGCCATCGGCGGCGCGGCGGGGGGCCTCAGCGTTCCGGTCGGACCGGCTGCCGCGCCGCCGCCGACAACGCCGGCGGCTTCGGGGCCGCCGCCGCCGATCGGTCCGCCGGCGCCAACGGCAGGCGGCGCCGGCGCGCTCGACCTCGGCCGCATCCTGGGAGCGATCGAGCAGCAGCCGAGCGGCTTCAACACGCCGCGGTTCATGTCGTCGCTCGGCGCCGGCCTCTCATCGGCCGGGCAGAATTGGAACAAGCCCGCCGCTGCCGCCTTCGCGAGCGGCGCCGGCGCGGCGCTCCAGGGCGGGCAGGGTTATGACAATGCGCTCCAGAGCATGAAGCTCAAGGCGCTGCAAACGGCGATCGCGGCGTGGAAGGTCGGCGACATCGCGGCGTATCATCAGGCGCTCACGGATTTTCGCAGCGCCTCGGCGCAGCAGCGCCGGCCCGCGGCAAGCGCCGCGCCGGCTCCGCCCCCGCCGCCGGCGGCTCCTGCAAATAATCCACCGGCGGGCGGCGCAACAGCTGCGCGCGCCGCCACGCCCGATGTGATCGCGGAGGCGAAAAACGCCGTCGCCCGCGGCGCGTCGCTCGAGGCGGTGCGGCAGCGCGCGCTCGACCATGGCTTCGTCCTGCCCGCACCGTGAGCGCGCATGTTCGAGGATCTCATTCCCTCGGCGCAGGCGCAAACGCCCGCGCCGCCGTCCGGCCTGTTCGACGATCTCATTCCGAGAGGAGGCGCCGGCGGGGGAGCCGTAGCCGATGCGCCAAGCACGCGTAGCGCGGCATCGCCTCCGGCCGGACTGTTTGATGATCTCATTCCGGCTGGTGGCGCAGCGGCCGGGACAGCCGCCGGGGTATCCAGCGAGACCGCCCCGTCCGTCGGCTCCGTCCTGAAACAGTTCGCCATCGGCATCCCCGAGGGAGCCATGAACATGGCGGGCGCGGTAAACGATGCGATGACCCTCCAGCCGGTGCAGCACGCGATCCTCAGCGCGCTCTTCGGCGAATCAGAGGCTGATGCGCTGGCTCCCTCTGAGAGCAAGCTGTTGCACCAAGCCCTTCCCGCTGTTGCCAATCCGCAAAATTACCCCGCACGCAATTTCGCCGAACGCGTCGCCCGCGGGGTGGGCGAGGGAATGCCGGCCGTCGCCATACCGGGCGGTCCGGTCGCGGGCCGCGTCCTGACGCAGACGTTGGCGGGGGGAACGGGGGCGCTCGCTGCCGAGGCCGTACCCGACTCTTATAAAGAGGCGGCTCAATTCGCCGGCAACCTGATCGGCGCCGGAATCCCCGCGCTTCGTTCGGCCGTCCTGGATGCAATCGAACGAGTCGGCGTTCCACCCGAACATATCGATCCCGCCGATATCGAAGGTTTGGCACGGTCGGTGACCCGGCGCGATTTGTTGAACTTCAGTGCGTTCAAGCGACAGGTGATCGGCGACGCGGCCGAACGCGGCTTCGTGACGCCGCAGGAACTCGAGCAAAACTATGGAAAGGCAACCGCGGATGAATACCGAGGCGCTTCAACATCTGCAAATGGCGAGGCTGCTCCGCCGCAAGGCGCTGACCGCGACAGACCCGGAAGCGATGCGCCGGAAGGCCAACAGTTTCCTGGTCCTGGCGAAAATGGCGGCGGGAGTCCGCGCCCCGCAGACGCCACGCCGTCAATCCAATCTCCGCCAGCGGATGCCGAGCGCGGCACCGCCGCCGGGTCGGTTGAGACCAAAGATACCGGCACTCCGTCCGACGCTCCTCGACCCGAGGAGGCTGTTCGGTCCGGTGAAATAACGTCGGCTGAGCCAAGCGGCCCAGGGACAACGGGTCCCCCGCTTGATCAAGCACAGCCACCCCAAAACGGCGTCCCATCGGGCGCCGTTTCCATTTTTAGGGGCCAGGAAGTCGAGGGGGTTCCAAGTCACCGCCTCGCAGGGCAACCCCCCGATATTAAAAAGCCGCCGATCGGAGATGATGGAGAAAAGGCCGAATTGCACCACGTAGGCCAGGTGCAAGACGGAAGAATTAAAGCAATGACCCAGACCGAGCATCGGGTCGGAGACAATTTCAAGAAAAATCATCCCAATACCGGCAAAAAAGCGTCCCTGATCGATCGCGTGCTGTCTCGGTCCTTTCGTGAGGGTTACTGGGAACAGCAATCAAAAGCAGGAGCATTCGACAATCTACCACGACTGAGTCAGACTCAAATCGACGAATTGAAGCGTGCCGCAAGGGCCCAAAGGAAGTTGCCAGAGCAGCGATCCGACGAGTAAATTATGGAGAATGAGATGAGCTTCGAGTCTTCCTTTTCGGCAAAGGGATTCGAGTCTTCCTTTTCGACGGGGGGCATCGATTACGAGCTGTGGATAGAGGACGACGGCCGGGTCTGTTATGCTTATCTCCTCAACGGAGACGGAGAGATTTCCGGCCATGTATGGCTCTATAATCGAGCCCCGTCTCCGGAAGCGTTTGAAGATGCTCCCGACGATCCTCCGCGCAATCCCAGAATGTTCGTGACCGATGAGCCTTTTGTACTGCCTAAATCCACCGCCGAGTTATCAGCTCAATTTGCTTATGCAGGCGACGCTCCCTATACGCGCGTGCTTATTCGCAAGGAAATAGTTGCGGTCTTGGCGCCCGGAACCACTCCAGGCTGGTCCGTGCTCGCGAAAAGAGATGGGCCGGTCGCAAAAGTTTTGAGGCTTTCGCCTCCGTCAAACTTCGAGGAAGTACTTCAGGAAATTCGCGCTTTAAACACTTCTGAAGGCGGCCGAGAGCATGGCGGTGTCCTGAAAGAAATGACCGCGACCGATCACCGCAGCCGCGAGGGTTTTAAGGATCGTCATCCGCATCCGAAAAGAAGAATCTCGAAAGAGGAACGTCGATGCATCCGTGCCCAAAATCGGGAAGTGTGGACCCACGCTTCGAATGAGGGGCGATATGACCATTTGCCCATATTGCGCCCTGCCAACCCGCCGGCGCGCAGGCCATCCGCGCGGCCGCTGAGAATGCGTGCAGGCGCCTCCCTCGATGAGGTACTGCGGGCGATTGCGGACGAACTTCCTGGCAGCACCGCGACAGACGAGGATATCCGGCTGCTCCGGGCCCGGCTGCCCGCGGCGCTGGTCCCGGACTGGTTGGCGGATGCGCTGCGGCGATACCGGCTTGCGGAGACGAGCTTTGGTCTGACGGAAGCGCAAGACCTGTCCGGATTGGGCGCCGAGGTGACGTGGTTGCTTGTCAAGCATATGATTGGCGAGGCCTGCGATATGGAGCCGGGATTTAGCGTCGTGCGGTCTGGCTTTATTCCATTTGGACAATGCGGCGTCGGAACGGGCGATCCGTTCTTCTTCGATATGCGCAACGGCTCGAACGATCCCCCCGTCGTCAGAGTCCCGCATGATTATGCCGGCGGTGAAACATACCCGTTGGACGCAATCGAACTTGTGGCTTCCAGTTTGTCCGAGTTCCTGAAGACTGCGCGAATTGTTTAGGAATCATAAGCCAACGTTTCTGTACAACGACCGGGAAGCGCGATCTTTAATCAGCGGCGAGACGGAGATGCCATCCGGACCGGAGAGAAGAGAAAAGCCTCCCAAGGCACCCGGGTTCGGCACCCCGTGCCGCCAGCATACACATAGCCATTAAACTCACCTCTAAAAGAGCAATCGCACTCGAACCACCTGCACGGCCTTTTCATTTGCGAGGTCACGGTGAAGAAATCTGCGCGCGCGATTGTTTAATCAGCGCGGCGACATGGGGATGCCTGGGCCGGAGGAGGTGAAAGCCTCCGCAGGGACACCAGGATTTCGACACCCCGTGCCACCGGCAAACACATAGCCATTAACTTCTCCGCTGAAAAGAGCAATCGCAATCGGGCCGCCTGTGCGGCCCTTTTTTATTTGCAAGGCCGCAATGAAGAACCCGGCGCTAACGCAAGAACGGCTGCAGGAATTGTTGCGTTACGATCCCGGTACTGGGGAATTTCGCTGGCGACCACAAGAAGATTTTGACCGGTGCGCCGGCGAGATTGCCGGTTGCGGCATGCGCTCGGACTATTGGTGCATCCATGTCGATGGCCGCAGCTATCGCGCCCATCAGCTCGCCTGGCTGTACATGACCGGCGAGTGGGGCCGGCCGCTGATCGACCATCGCGACGGCGACCCTTTCAACAACCGCTGGCGCAACCTGCGGCTCGCAAACGCGCCGAGCAACTCGCTTCGCCGGCGGCGTAGCGACAGGCCGGTGTTCTCCGGCATCACATTGGACCGCCGCTCCGGCCAGTGGATCGCAAACATCAACCAAGGCCAGCGCGTTTATTCGCTCGGCCGCTTCCCGACTCACGAGGCCGCGCACGAAGCCTACGCCATGGCCGCGCGCCTGCTGCATCGGGAGGCTTGCACCGGCTGAACCAGCGGTCCCTTGCAGCGGCTCTCCACATCGTCATGGCCGGGCTTGTCCCGGCCATCCACGCCTTCCTTCAAGGGCCCACTCGCGGCCCGTTTTTATTTGGAGCCGCGGTGAACAAGCCCAGGCTCACCCAGCAACGGGTGCAGGAACTCTTGGAATACGACGAACACAGCGGCGAGTTTCGCTGGCGCGTCACCAAGAATCCGAACATTCGCAAGGGCGAAGTCGCGGGCTGTCAGGCGCGGTCGGAGTATTGGTCGATTCACATCGACGGCCGCAATTATCGCGCGCACCAGTTGGCGTGGCTCTACGTCAAAGGCGAGTGGGGCCGGCCGCTGATCGATCATCGCGACGGCAATCCGCTCAACAACCGCTGGACCAACCTGCGGCTCGCCACCCATACCAACAACGCCGCCAACCGCCCACGCCTGCCCCGTAACACGTCAGGATTCAAAGGCGTCTCGTTCGACCGGCGCAGAGGTGCTTGGGCAGCGCAGATCACTAAAGAGGGCAAGCGCTATTTCATCGGCCGCTATGCGACACCGGAGGAAGCCCACGCCGCCTACGTCGCCAAGGCGCGCGAGCTGTTCGGCGAATTTGCGCGGGTGGAATAGGGAGGCTCCGTTGGGTGGGCGCGGGTTCTGCGAGAGGCGAGCAGCCTCAGGGAGGCAAGCCCACTAATCCACCGCCTGATCCCCGCCAGCTCGAACTGCCTTTGACGGATTTGCTCCTAAGGGACGAAAGGAGGAATGGTGAAATAAAGGCCGTCCGCATAACCTGACGCGACTACGCCCTGCAGAACCTCAACTATCTGATCTTCATTGGCAGACATGATGATATTTGGCCGCGGTTTTCCGCGCCACGTTCCAAAATCGAAATTCGACAATTTAACTGGTACGTCTACTGCATCTTCCTCGTACCACTCTCGCACCCACCAAGCCCACAAGTCAGCTCCTTGTAGCGCAATGAAATCGTGATCCTTTTCAAATCGCGGTGCTGCTCCGTAGTGTTCCCTTATTTCCTCATTTTGATTATTAAGATACTGCTCCCACGCTTCAATGATAAATGCCTTTTCCGACCTTTCGTCGAAATATAAATCCACTTTCTGTCCTAGCGGGAAACGTGTTTTCATCGGCTCCTTTATTCTTTCTTCGTGAAACTTGTCGAGCAAAGCTCGGTAAGAAAAGAAATAGGGATTGGCCCACTTATGCAGGTTAATGTGCCAATTCATCCTTTCTGCCATTGAAATCACGCGAGCTTTTGCGCGCTCAAATTCTTGCAGATTTATCCGACAGGAAATAGATGTAATAACGTGATCTTCGATTAGTTTATAGAAAATTGGAACGCGGGCCATCCGCTCCGGCGATTGTGCCATCTCGACCATGTGGAAATGATAATCTCCATTCTTAGCGCGAGTGCCATATATTGGAAGAATCGCTTCCCACTCTCTCGCGAAAGCTGCCCATTGGTCCACGGCGGCAATGTGCCCGGCCATCACAAATTCGTCGCTTGACCGACTTTCGTCTATGAAGGCTCGGAAACCGCTGACCATCGATAACCATCCTGCGCCACGGCATGGCGCCATGCCAGCGGTTTGCGCCCGGACCCGATCTACGGGCGAGCTCTTCCGAATTGATGTCCCGCGGGTTGGCCACGAATTGGCTCTCCCGCCTGGAATCAGCGCACTATCCCCACGATCGGGGTTATGTAAAGTCTCCTCGATGCACGATGTTCTTAACTTTGTTTACTTTTCGTTCTTAATGCCGGGTACTGGTCGCTTTTCCATCCCGCTGGTCTCTCTTGAATTGAGGGGTGGTCCCATTTGGGGTGGGGCGAGAATTAGCCATATTGGTAGCTTTTTTGTAAACGGTTGTATCGCGGCCTGCCCAAACGTCTGGTATATGACGCTGGGAGGCCGGAATGAAGGAGGCCGCGAAAGAGTTTTTCGAATTTTTGCGCAATTTCACTCCAATCTGGGTAATTGCCATCCTTGTGGCTGTAATTTTAGCCTATAGAATGCCATCTATTATTCAGGCCATAGCTACGGCGTTTCGCGAAAGTAGACGCGTAAGCGCAGAGATCGAGCGCAAGAAGCACAAAGCGGATAGAGAATTGGCGGACAAGCTGGCTAAGGCTCAGCGTAGAAAGGGTAAGCAGCCGTCGTCGGGAGCTAAGAAATGAGCACTATGATTGCATGGGTAATTGTTATCTGTGGGGCCTCGGTTCTGGTCGGCGCATGCCACCTACATTTAAGGACTCTTAGAATCCTGAAATTTGAAAAAAGCGCGGATGAGTTTTACAACAATCTTGATGTGCTAATTAGAGACGAAGATGCGCCTGAACGTGCTCTGGAGCTATTCGTATTTCTGAATAACCGCATTACAGATCGGCGGCTTCCTCGCCTACTGTTGGTGGCCCTATTACTGCGGCGGAATCCACCGCACCAGAAAATTGAAGACGATGTTTTGCGATATTATGGCGAAACTAGAAAGGAACTAAGAGAACCATTTTTTATGGCGCTCATGTGGGCTATTTTCGCAATGACGTACAATAGCCCATTGGCGGGATGGCTGGCTCGACGCTTAGTCCTCTTTGACTTGGAACGCCACAAGGACCGCGCCCCGGATATAATTTCGGTGACGTATAAAGCCGGAGACGGTCTAGCCCACGCGCATTGAGCCAATCGCAGCGAGAACCCCAAGATCAGCAAGCGTGAGGCCGCCTCAGCTGGCGGCCTCTTCCGTCCAGCTCCCCAAATGGCAGCGGTAGCGTATCACCGCGTCGCGGTAAGACTTGATCAACGACCATCATCACGGGTGCCCAATTTGGCGCCGAGCCCACGATTGAGCCGTGAAGTACGGTGCCGAGATCCTGCTCGACGACCTGATCGTGCGCCTTTCCTCGGATTGCCCGTGGCGTGACGAGTGGCGCGGCACATGCGGGGCGCGCTTTTCCGACCTTCCGCCGCGCCGCCCGCCCGACCTGCCGGCGCGCGCCATGCGCGTCATCGCTGGGGGGAAGAAGTAAGGCGCCGCTGCAGTCGCTTGTCGCTGAATGCGTAGCGGGCGGACGCACCCTTGGCTCGTGTCATTTGGATCTTTTCTTCCGGCGTTCCGGCTGGGGAACGGCGGCGGCGATTTTTTCAACCAAATATACGACCGAGAGCCTGAGCGTGCTGTTGTCGATCGCCTTGAAAGCCTGCGCGAGCCGGAACGCCCGAGCATCCGCGACAAGCGCGAGCACCGAGCGCGCCGGGTCCGTGTCGGTACCCTCGAACAGCGTTTGAATCGGGATACTTAGCATAGTTGCAACTTTGACGAGGCGCCCGGTCCCGATGCGGTTGGCGCCGACCTCGTATTTTTGCAGCTGCTGAAACGTGACGCCCAGCCGGCTGGCAAGCTGCGCCTGGGACATGCCGCGCGCCATGCGCCAGATTCGCACGTTGCGACCGACGGCAATGTCGATGCTGCTCGGCCGCTTGGCGTCCCGTTTAGCTTTGGGCATTGCGCCCGATGCTCAGAGAGAAGCAAGCCGGCATCGCGCCGAAGAAGGGGCCGGTGCCGGTATCCGAGCCGCGCGTGGTGAATCTCATGGATGCCTTGCGTCGAAGCATCGGGGGTGAGGATAAAAAAAACCGGCCGCGAAAGCGGCCCCGGCAAGGCGCAGAAGACGGGCGTAGTGTCGTAACCGATCAAGGACGCCGTAGAGCCTGCCCCGGGCTTGACCCGGGGGTGGGCTAAGGCGGAGGCGCGCAGCCTTCAGCCCCCGCGAAGGCGGGGGGCCGACGACGTGCCCACCACGGTCTATCCACAAACAAACAGTCATCGTTGGTGGGCACCCGCGCCGAAGCCCGAAGGGCGAAGGCGGGTTAGGTTAGCCCACCCTACGGCATCGGAGGGTTATTCATGGAAGCGGGACGCATCATCAACCAAGGGCAAGCCGCGGGTGAGGCGCAGATGGGCCAAGTCTACAGCGGCAGCTATCCGGCGTTTGCCGGCAACTCTCTGCAAGTCGTGTCATTGGATAAGACCGGCGCGCAAATGTCGAACGGGGAGGGACGCAAGCCCACCTATTCGGCGGCGCTCATCGCCTACGCGCCCTACGCCACGCCGCAGGACATCGTCGGCATCGCCGGCTCGGCGAGCAAACAGGTGCGCGTGCTGCGCTTTGGCGTCTCAGGCCGCGCCACCGCCGCGAACCAGCTCGACGTGCAGCTCGTCAAGCGCTCCGCCGCCGACACCGGCGGCACCCCGGCCGCGCTCGCCGCGGTGTCGCATGATTCGAACGATCCCGCCGCGACCGCCGCGGCGACCTCGTACGGATCGGCGCCCGCCGCGGGCACGCTCCTCGGCGCCATACGGGCGCAGCAGATCAATCTCTCCGCGGCGGGTTCCGGCGGGGCCGCGGTGCCGGTCGAGTTCGACTTCGGCAGCGTCAACGACAAATCGATCGTGCTCAATTCCGCGGCGGAAGGCCTCTACCTCAATCTCAACGGCGCGACCATGCCGGGCGGCACCGTGCTCAACGTGTTCGTCGAATGGAGCGAGGAGTAGGGCGGATTAGCGCGTAGCGCGTAATCCGCCGCGAATAATGAACAGCCGCCGTAGGGTGGGCTAAGCGCGCCGATGGGCGCGCGTGCCCACGGCGGTTTCACCACAACAAACAATCATCATTGGTGGGCACGCGGCCTCCGCTGCGCTGCGTCCGCTTAGCCCACCCTACAGCATGGAGAAATCATGCCCTGGCAACTGCAGCCGCTCATCTGGCCGTTCATCATCGCCACGCTCGCGCTGTTGGCCATGCCGCGCCCGGCGCATCCGCAATCGAAAGCGCTGATCAAGGCCTGTTACCGCACGGTCTACGAGCAATGCCACGACCAGGTGAAGGCGCTCGATCGCAAAGCCACCGGGGAATGCGTGAAGGCGAAGTTCGACATGCTCGCTCCGCGCTGCCGCGCGCTGATCGAGAAAGAGTTTCCCGAAGTGAAGGAGACAAAATGATGATGCATCCGTTTGCCGCGCTGCGGCCCGAAATCGAGCATTTGCTCGCCATCATGAAAATCACGCGGCCGCGGCCGGTCGATGAAGGCTGCCACCGCATCGTCGCCCGCGGGCTCGATGTCTACCGCGAGCTCGGCGCAAAGACGGGCGTGCCGCCGGTGTTGCTCGCGGCGCTCGACCTGCGCGAGGGCGATTGCAATCCCGCAACCGGCATCGGCCAGGGCGACCGGTGGAACCGGGTGTCCACTCATGTGCCACGCGGCAAGGGGCCGTTTGCGAGCTGGCTCGCGGCAAATATTTTCTATGTCCGCTACGACCATCTGGATTCCACGAATGGTCTGGTGCCGCCAACGTGGACTTGGGCGTTCGCGGTCTACAAATCGAACGCCTGGAACGGCTGGGGCCCGAACGCGCACGGCCGCCACAGCGGCTATCCGTGGTCCTGCACCAACATCTACGACGCGGCGACCGACGGAAAACCGGCCGGCGGCAAATATGTCGCCGACGGCAAATGGGATCCGGCCGCCTTCGACCGCCAGCCGGGCACCATGCCGGTGATGCTCGCGCTGGCGAAAGCCTATCCCGACCTCGCCATCGCGCCGCCGCCGGCAGTGATCGACGCACCGGTGCCGGCGGTAAAGCCGCTGCCGCAAGGCCTTCCCGGTGTTGACGATACCGCGCACCTCCAGGCCGCGCTCGACAAGCTGCTCGCGCTCGACCCGCCCCTCGCCATCGACGGCAACTTCGGGCGCATCACGCGCAACGCCCTGCGTGCGTTCCAGCGCGCGCACGGCCTGCGGGTCGACGGCATTCCGGGGCGGCTGACGCTCGCCGCCATCGAGAAGGCGCTCGCCGCCGCCGCAAGCGTCGCGGCCTGACCGACGCACCGCTCTCTCACTCCCTCCCCCGCTTGCGGGGGAGGGTGGGGAGGGGGCGCTTCCGTTCCAGCAAACAGACGCCCCCCACCCCCATCCCCTCCCCTCCAGGGGGAGGGGAGGAGCCTAGCCGCGCGCGCGTCGCGCAAACTTCAAAGGAGGAGCACTATGACCGACCAATCTCACAATGGCCCGCCACCCGTTCCCAAATTCACCAAAGCCGAGCTCACGAAAGACGTCTCCTGGCTCGGCGCGCGGCTGCGCGAGCCGTCGAGCTGGGCCGCGGTATCCGCTCTCTTGGGCGTCCTCAACCTCTCGCTCGATCCCGGGCTCATGCACGATCTGTCCCTGATCGGCATGGGGCTCGGCGGCGTCATCGCCTTCGTGCTGCCGGAGGGGAAATAATGCGTGTGCTCACCATGATGGCCGCCCTGGCGCTCGCGGTGGCGGCGCCTGCGGCCGCGCAGACAAAACGTGCCGCACCCGATGCGGCCGCCCCGGGGCTCACGCTCCCGCGGCCGCCGCTGTGCGATCCGCTCAATCTCATTCCCGGCTGCCGCAACGCCGACGGCTCGATCAATCAGAAAAGCTCGGTGCAGGGCAACCCGTTCGACAACCTGACCGACGACGTGCTCAGGAAAATCCTCGCCGACGTCACCTACGCCAAGGCGCTGGCGAAAGCCTCGAGCAACGAGGTGACATTGCCGTGCTGGACCGCCATGGTCGACCTCGTCACCGCGCAAACCGCGCCGCTCAAGGACGACGCCGGCAACGTGCTCGCGCAGCCCGACCCGCATTTCTTCGTGGCGGCGGAGCGGGCCTCGGAGTTCATCAACCAGATCCAGCCGAACTCCAAGCTCTATATCGGCTGCTCCGCGGCGCTTAACCAATCGAAGATGGCGATCGGCCAGCTCATCTCCGCCGTCCTCTCCGGCGGCGCCCTCGGCCTGTTCAAGCTGCCTGTGCCGTAGGGTGGGTTAGCGGCGCTCTTGCGCCGCGTAACCCACCGAGTGATTCGCCACATCAAACAAACGGTGGGTTACGGCGCTTCGCGCCTAACCCACCCTACGGAACTCATTATCATGCAGCTCGAGGGCGTTCCGGTCTCGATCGAGACGGTGCTCCACGTCGTTGAGATCGTCGCGCTCGTCGGCGGCGGTTTTTCCGTCGCCTACCGGCTCGGCAAGACCCATTCGGCGATCATCGCGGCAATCGAGAAGCAGGATGCGGCGGCGGAGCGCCAGGCGGTGGAAATCGCCGACCTCAAGACCGAGATCAAGAAGCTCGGCGACGTTCTCACCGCGCTGGCGGTGCAGGAGAATCGCCTCGACATGCACGAGAAATGGATCGACGAATTGCGCCGCGGCATCGGCTGGCGCCCCGCCCGGCGGGAATAACCTCACACTCGTCATGCCCCGCGAAACATGTCCCCGCGAAGGCGGGGAGCGGGGCATCCAGTAAACACCGGCCGTAGCTTTATTTGAAGGCCTGTGTTTACTGGATCGCCCGCTTTCGCGGGCGATGACGAGTGATGGGCGATTCCTCAATACCGCGCGACCACCGGGCCGCCGAAGTTGAAGCGCCAGACCAGGCTGGTGGTGACTGTCTGCACGTCCTTTTCCATGTGCGTCGCAGTCCCGGTTGCGGCCAGCGGCAGGTAGTCGACGTCCTGCGCCCGGTAGAAGTTGAACCGGTACTCGGTCTTCCACGTCAGGCTCTGGAACCACGGCAGCCGGTATTCGTAACCGCCGCCGATGAAGCCGCCGCTATAGGTCGTGGCCGGGAGACTGAACGGCGTCGCGACGGACGGGACGGCGTTGGTGGAGAAGTTGACCGCGCCGAAGCGCGCCTCGGTCCAACCGCCGGACACGAACGTCATCAGATTCGGATAAGGCAAATAGCCCAGCCGCAGGCCGGCGGCCCAAGCGCCGGTCTCTTTCTCTTGACCGGTCAAGCCGTTGATCGGGATCTGGTGCCGCCGGAGACGTAGCAGCCGGTCCAGGACGCCACAGGCGCCGCCATGGGCGCCGCCTTGTAGGGAAGATCGGCCGCGCCGGCGCTGCCGGCGGCGGCAATCGCGAGCGCCGCCGTTGCGAGCAAGAGCTTGTTCATGTCAGACCCCCATTTCAAAGATGTGAAAAAATTATACCGCCGCCGCCCGATTCATGCTGTAGCCGCGCGGCAACAGCCGAGTTAAATGCCTTTGCAAGCTGAAAGCGAGATTAACGGGCCTAACATACACTCGTCATGCCCCGCGAAAGCGGGGCATCCAGTAAACACCGGCCGTGATTTTATTTGAAAGGTCTGTGGTTACTGGATCGCCCGCTTTCGCGGGCGATGACGAGTGGAGAATAATTGCTTCAATTCTCAGCCAGCGGCCGATCGCGGCTCTTGCATTACAGGACCTGCCCCCGCGAAAGCGGGGGCGAAGCGGCAAGGCCGCGATCGGCAACGCAAAAACCAATAAATTGCTTCGACTCTCAGCCAGCGGCCGCCCGCGCGCGTGCATTACAGGACCTGCCCCCGCGTAGGCGGGGGCCAAGCGGCAAGAGCGCGATCGGCAACGTCAAAAATCCGCGATCGGCCACGCCAAAAAGAAGGGCCGCTCCGAAGAGCGGCCCGAAAGAGCCCCGCGGGAGGAGCGGGGCGGACCGGCGAAGGGAGGAAGCGCGCTTCGCCGATCGATTTCGTCAGTAACGCGCGACCACCGGGCCGCCGAAGTTGAAGCGCCACACCAGGCTGGTGGTGACCGTCTGCGTGAACCGTTCGGTGTGCTCGGCAAACCCCGTCGAAGCCCCTGTGGCAAGGACGATTTGCCCCAGATCGGCAGGCCGATAATCCGCAAACCGATACTCGGTTTTCCAGGTCAGTCCCTGCCACCACGGGAGCCGGTATTCGGTGCCGCCGCCGATGAACCAGCCACGCATCGTTACGTCCGGGAAGCCAAGCCCGGTCGCTGGTTCGGGGAGGCCCGACGCCACGTCGATCATTTGATTCCAGCGCGACTCGGTCCAACCGCCGCTCACGAAGGTCAACAGGTTCGGATAGGGCAGGTAGCCGATCCGACCGCCGATTGCCCAAGCATTTCGCTCTTTTTCGTCGGCCTGCACTGGAGTCCCGTTGTTGGTCGCGATGAGCTGATTTTGGTTCGTCCCCTTGATGCTCATCCAGTCGAAATCGCCAAAGGCGCCGATGAGGAAGTTGGAGTTGAACTGGTAGTCGCAGCCGACGCCGACCCGGCCGAGCCAGCCGCGGCCGCCACCGGTGACAGTGGAGTCAAGCGAAACGAGACCCGGATTTGTCTCGAGGTTGTGGTCGTCATTCCACATGCCGTAACCGATACCGCCGCTGACGTAGCAGCCGGTCCACGAGGCGACCGGAGCAGCCGCCACCATGGGCGGAGCCTTGGTCGGAAGATCGGCCGCACCGGCGGTGCCGGCCGTCGCTAAGGCAACTGCTGCAGTTGCGATCAGGAGCTTATTCATGGGGTCCCCCCTTCACGAGAATCCGCTGATAGAGCCAGACACTACCAGACCAAGACCCGAAAGAGCGTGACCTTTCCGCAACACTCCGGATTAATCGCCATCGGGAGGGTCGTCATTGCGAGGCGCGCAGCCTTTAGCCCTCGCGCAGGCGGGGGGCCGAAGCAATCCAGGGGCGGCAGGTGGTGCCGTGGATTGCTTCGCCCGCAAGTGCGGGCTCGCAATGACAGGACGGCGCGGCCGCCTTGGTGTAAGCTTGGGGTTAATAGAGAGTGAAAAAGGCCGAACGGGAGCAGGACGCGATGGCATCTCAGACCAATATCTATGCGGCGGTGGCAGGTTACGTGGGTCGGCCCGAGGAGACCGGTCGCGTCGGCGTATTCGCCCGGCCGGCGAACGGCGGCGAGTGGAAGCACGCGCTCTCCGGGCTCGAGGCCTATACGGTGCACGTGCACCCGCGCCGGCCGGAGGTCGTGTTCGCCGGCACGGCGGACGGCGTCTGGGTGAGCGGCGATCGCGGCGCGACCTTCGTGCGCGCCGAGTTTCCCGACCGCGGCAAGCAGATCTGGTCGTTCCTCGTCGACGCTAGCGATCCCGACCGCATCTATGCCGGGGGCTCGCCGATCGACGTCTACCGCAGCGAGGACGGCGGCAAGAAGTGGCGGCGGCTGCCGACTCCCGGTGTGAAGGAACGCGCCAAGGCGCCGTTTGCGGCGCGCGTGATGCGCATGGCGCAGCACCCGGCGCGCGCAGGCGAGATTTACGCCGCGCTTGAAGTCAACGGCGTCATGCGCACCACCGACGGCGGCGAGAGCTGGGAAGACTGCAGCGCGGATCTGATTCGCCTCTCCGAGCTGCCGCATCTGAAAAGCAAGATCGTCAGCGACACCCATGCGGAAGGCATGCTCGACGGTCACGCCATCGCCATCAGCCCGGCCGATCCGGACGCGGTGCTGCTCGCGGTGCGCATGGGTTTATTCCGCAGCGCCGACCATGGGCGCAGCTGGCAGGACCTCGAGATGAAGCGCTTCTCGCCGGTCACCTACGGCCGCGACGTGAAGGTGTCGCCGCAGCAGCCGAACACGGTTTACGCGGCGCTCAGCGTCGCGGCCGCAAGCCACGACGGCGGGTTGTACCGCAGCGAGGACACCGGCAAGACGTGGCACCGGTTCGATAAGGTGCAGGTGCACGGCACGATCATGTCGGTCGGGCTGCATGCGAGCGACCCCGACCAAGTCTATATCGGCGCGCGTTATAACGGTGAGGTGTTCGGCACCCGGGACGGCGGCGCGACCTGGGCGGCCCTGCCGGTGCCGGGGCCGGTCAAGGATATCTACGCGGTCGCCTGCGGCTGAGTTCCGGCTCAGTGCGAGCCGGCGCTGCCGATCGGCGAGAGAATGCTCGTTACCTCCGGGCCGGCACCGGCCAGCGTGCTCGGCGCGGCGCTGGCAACTTCCGCGACGGCCGGCTGGCCGTGCGTCGGATCGGTCCAGACAAGCTGCTGGGGAGCGAGCGCCGAGAACTGCTGTGCTGCCGCGCCTTCGAGGCCGGTTGGGGTCGTCGGCGGGGCATAATTGACTTCCGGCAACGTGACCGATGGCTGGACGCTTCCGACAGTCGCCAAGGGCAAAGTGTCGTTGAGGGCGATATGGACTGGTTGAGAGTTGTTGGGGACGGGAACGATAGCAGATTGGCTGCCGGCGCCGGTCCAAAGCAGATGCGGGACATCCGTCAGGCCGGTCGCGGATCCGCCAGCATAATGGTCGACGAATTGCTGCCACTGAGAGTCGCCGCTCGAGGCACCCAACTCCAAAGCCCCGAGGCCCACGCCGCCATTGCTTGCGAGCGAAATCGGCGTCTCGCTGCCGGCGCTTCCCCAGAGCAGGCCGCCCTGCAGCGTTCCGTCGGCAAGTCCCGGCGTCCCGTCGGCAAGCCAACTACCCGCAAGCCATGTGCCTGTGTCCGTTCCGTTGGTGCTATCGACAGTCAAGCCGCTGATGTGGCTGTCGGCCGGCGAGTCTAGGCCGCTCTCCCACAGCACGGATTGGCCGGAAAACAGGGGGCTATCGGCCGAGGAGGACCACAGCGTGCCGTCACCCTCCGTGAACGAGACAAAGCTGCTCGGGTCGGTCCCCGAGGAGTCGAGGAACGATCCGACACCGTCCTGCCACGCTACATCCATGTCCCGCGAACCCGCTCAATATTAATGCGCCAGTATGGCCCTGACGTTGTACCCGCTCCGGGGCAGACCGTCAATTTTCCCGCGCTAGCGCCCGAGAGCAGGCTCGCGCCCAATCGGGCGAAGCCCTGCCGGGAGACTTTGGTCCGACCGCATCTATGCCGGCGGCTCGCCGCTCGACGTCTATCGCAGTCTATATCGGCGCACGTTATAACGGTGAGGTGTTCGGCACCCAGGACGGCGGCGCCACCTGGGCGGCCCTGCCGGTGCCGGGACCGGTGAAAGACATCTACGCGGTGGCGTGCGGCTGAGAAGCGGTGACGGAGGCCGTCACCGTAAAGACTCATAGCCTGGAGCGGATGACGACAAACGCGCATCATTCACTTTGCCGCAACGGATGCACTGCCGACGGTGAACTGGTGGCGCGAATATGTAGATGCGGGTGGGCTTGCGTATTATGGTCCAAGCCTCAGCGACATGTAT
>JAFAUQ010000099.1 GCA_019243195.1 Hyphomicrobiales bacterium | reverse complement strand
ATCGGAGAAGCATGAGATAAAATCTTCGACCGTCGCCGCGTGACCGTCCTCGCGCTCGAAGTAGAGGTCCATACCTTTGCGGAAAAATTCCTCGCCAAGCAGTGTCTTGAGCATGCGGACAATTTCCGCACCCTTTTCATAGACCGTTGGCGTGTAGAAGTTGTTGATCTCACGATAGAGCTCCGGGCGCACCGGATGGGCGAGGGGGCCGGCGTCCTCGACGAACTGCGCGGCGCGTAAGCCCCGCACGTCGCCGATCCGGGCGACCACGCGCGAGCGCTGGTCCGCGGTGAACTCCTGATCGCGAAAGACGGTGAGGCCTTCCTTCAGGCTGAGCTGAAACCAGTCGCGGCAGGTGATGCGGTTGCCGGTCCAGTTGTGGAAATATTCGTGCGCGATCACCGCCTCGATGCTGCCGTAGTCGGCGTCGGTGGCTGATTCCGGGCTCGCCAGCACGTATTTGTCGTTGAAAATGTTGAGCCCTTTGTTCTCCATCGCCCCCATGTTGAAATAGGACACGGCGACGATCACGAAAATGTCGAGGTCGTACTCGCGGCCGAATCTGTCTTCGTCCCAGCGCATCGCGCGCTTGAGGCTGTCGAGCGCGTAGCCGCAGCGGTCCTCCTTGCCGGGCTCGACGTAGATGCGCAGCTCGACGGTGCGGCCCAACATCGTCTGGAAGCTATCGGTGACGCAGCCGAGTTTCCCGCCCACCAGGGCGAATAGATAACTCGGCTTGGGGAAGGGATCGTGCCAGACCGCGAAGTGGCGGTTGGTGCCGGCGATGTCACCGCCGCGCACGAAGTTGCCGTTGGCGAGCAGCACCGGCGCCTCGTCCTTGTCGGCCTCGACCCGCGTCGTGAACACCGCCATCACGTCGGGCCGGTCGGGGAAATAGGTGATGCGGCGGAAGCCTTCGGCCTCGCACTGGGTGCAATAGGTGCCGCTCGAGCGATAGAGGCCCATGAGTTGCGTGTTGGCCGACGGATCGACGTGGGTCTCGATGTCGAGGGTGAGGGCCCGCCAGGGTGCGATGATCGCGAGGCGACCGGGCGTGGCGGTGTAGGCGTCTGATGCGAGCGGCGCGCCGTCGAGCGCAAGGTTCTTGAGCGTAAGCCCGTCGCAGTCGAGCACCAGCGGGGCGTCGGGCGCGCCCTTCGGGTTGGGTTCGAGCGCGAGGCGCGCGCGCACCCGCGTCGCGGTTGGGTGCAGCGATACGTCGAGGTCGACGGTCTTCACCAGCCAATCGGGCGGGCGGTAATCCTCGAGCCGGACGGGGCGGGGCTCTTCCGTGCGCATGTTCTCTCTCTTATCCCGCCCCCGCGAAGCGGGGAGGATCGCGAGCGAAGCGAGCCGGGTGGGTGGCTTGGCAGCAAGCTCGCATTCGCAGCAGGACGAGTGATGTAGTCTCCCGCGACACGGAGTGAAAGCCGAGCGATGCCCCACATGCACGCCATGGTGCTCGAGCGCGCGGGCGCGCCACTCGTGCTGCGCGAGCGCGAGGTGCCGGCGCCAGGGCCGGGCGAGGTGCTCATCGAGATCGCCGCCTGCGGGGTTTGCCGCACCGACCTGCACGTGCTCGACGGCGAGTTGCCCGATCCGGTGTTGCCCCTCGTGCCCGGCCACGAGATCGTCGGTCGGGTGGCGGCGCTTGGCGCCGGCGTCGCCAATCTCACGCTCGGCGAACGCGTCGGCGTGCCGTGGCTCGGCTTCACCTGCGGCGTTTGTCCCTACTGCCGCAGCGAGCGCGAGAATTTGTGCGATCGCCCGCTGTTTACGGGTTACACGCGGAACGGAGGTTACGCGACTCATACGATCGCCGACGCGCGTTTTTGTTTTCCGCTGCCCGCCGACGGCGATCCGGTCGCGCTCGCCCCGCTGTTGTGCGCGGGCCTCATCGGCTGGCGGAGCTACCGCAAGGCGGGGCCGGGCGCGGAGCTCGGCATCTACGGCTTCGGCGCCGCCGCCCACATCCTCTGCCAAGTAGCGGTGTGGCAGGGGCGGCGCGTCTACGCCTTCACCCGGCCGGGCGACGAGGCCGCGCAAGATTTCGCGCGCCGTCTCGGCGCCGCCTGGGCCGGCGGTTCCGACGCAAGCCCGCCCGAGCCACTCGATGCCGCCATTATCTTCGCGCCGGTCGGGGCGCTCGTTCCCGCCGCGCTCGCCGCGGTAAAGAAGGGCGGGCGCGTCGTGTGCGGCGGCATCCACATGTCGGACATCCCGCGCTTTTCTTATTCGCTGCTGTGGGAAGAGCGCGAACTAGTTTCAGTCGCCAACCTCACCCGCGCGGACGCACGAGAATTCCTCGCCGTCGCGCCAAAAGCGGGCGTGGCGACCGCGACCGTGCCCTATCCGCTCGCGCGCGCGAACGAGGCGTTGGCGGATTTGCGGGAGGGACGCTTACAAGGCGCCGCGGTGCTGGTGCCGGGCGAATAGCGAATAGCGAATGGCGAATAGAAACAGCAGGCCTTTGTGTTTGCTTACCATTCGCCATTCGCTACTCGCTATTCGCTATTCGCCTCTTCCTCGCGGCTCCGCGTGGCCGATCACCCGTTTGATCGACGGCCAGCGCCGGCGCAGGCCGCGTTCGACCTCGTCGACCTTTTCGTGCACCTCGTGCACGGTGAGCGCGGGATCGACGCGGCAGTGGAAGTTGACGATCTCGCCGTCGGCCGTCTCGCGCACCCGCACGTCGTGCACTTCGCCGATGAGGCCGATCTGCGCGGCGAGTTCTCCGAGCGCCGCGCGCACCGCGGCGACGCGCGCGCTCGACGTATCGCGGCCGGCAAGCCGGTCGGTTTGCAACGGCTCGATGTGGGTCTCGACCTCGACATCGGGCCCGAGTTCCGCGCGCACCGCTTGCTCGAGCCCGCTCGCGACCTCGTGCGCCGCGTTGAGCCCGAGGGAACCATCGACCTCCAGATCGAGCGACACGGCAAGCTTCCCGCCGATCGCGTGCACGGTGACGTGATGCACGGCGAGTGCGCGGTTGCGCGCGATCACCATGATGCGCTCGAGCACGGTCTCGTCATCGAGCGCGCGCGCATTGGTCGTGATGGTCGCCTCGGCGTTGGGCAATTCGGCGCGGATCGCGCGCGCGACCTCGTCCTTGATGGCGGTGACACGGTCGAGCGGCAAGGTGCGGCTGATGGCGAGCGCAACATCGACGAACAAATTCGGGCCGACCGGGCGCGCGCGCACCCGTTCGATCGCGACCACGCCGGGCACGCGCCGGCCGATCGCCGCGATGCGCTCGGCGATGCCTTCCGGCGCGGTGTCGGTGAGCGTGTCGACGGTGCGGCGGCCGAGGCGCCAACCGGCAAGGCACACGAAGGCCGCGACCACGATGGCGGCGGCGCTGTCGGCCCACGGGAAGCCGAGCGCCACGCCGGCGAGGCCGATGAGCACGGCGAACGACGACCACATGTCGGAGCGGAAGTGCAGCCCGTCTGCTTCCAGCGCCTCGCTCGAAGTCTGCGCCGCCACGCGATAGAGCAGGCGCGAGCGGAAGAAATCGACGGCGATCGAGACCGCTATGACGAGGAACGCGGCGAGGGTCGCCGCGACCGCGTGCTCGCGCGCGCCCATGAGCCGCCGCACCGCCTCGACGATCACCGCGACCGAGAGCACGAACAGCAAACCCGTCTCGATCAGCGCGGCGACGCTCTCGACCTTGCCGTGGCCATAGTGGTGCTCGGCATCGGCCGGCTTGCCGGAAATGCGGATGGCAAAAAACGTCATCGACGTGGCGGCAAGGTCGATGAGCGAATGGGCGGCTTCCGAGAGGATCGCGAGCGAGCCCGAGGCGAGCCCCACCACCGCCTTGGCAACGGTGAGCCCGGCCGACACCGCGACCGACCCGAGCGCGACCCGTTCCTTTACGTCCTGCATCGGCCGCCTCCGCCCCGGCGGCCGGGGTAGCCGGGCGGGCCGGGGCGGTCAATGCGAACGCGTCTTTGATGCGTCACCAACCCATGAGCGCCGCGAGCGCGGTGACGGCCTGCTCCAGCCGGACGTAGGCGGCCACATAGGCCGCCGTCAGGAACGCCGACGAGAACAGCGCGAATATCAGCAACGAGATCAACTCGCGCGGCGGGCCTTCCCGGCGCAGGAAGTCGCTGCGGAGCTTGGGGTCGTAGCAAAGCTCCCGGCGTGCGCGTGTGACGGTCCGCGCCCCGGCCCACAGGATGAGGCGATCGGAGAGGAGAGCCGTGGCGAGTGGGGTGGCGAGGAACAGGCCGGCGCCGGCCAGATTGGTCGCATCGGAGAGCCCGTCGGCGGCCATCATCAGCACGCCCGCCGCCGTGAGGACCGCGATGATCGCAAACGCGAGCGCAGTCTGCCGGTAGTAATACGTCCAGAGCATCGGCGCGAGAAAAGCCACGGCATCGAAGTGCCAAGCCGGGCGCCCGCGCTGCCGGAACCTCTCGAACACGCGCAGGCACTTTCGCGTGCCGGCGAACATGACGCGCGCGTCGCTCCCGGGAAGGCGCGGGCGTCGTTCGCTCTTCCAATCGTCCTCCTCCTGGCCGATCAGGCAGAAGGCAGCCGCGTCGCGTGGCCCGAGGATCTTGTGAATGAGCGTATCGTCACGCAGCCAGCCGAACACCGCCTCGCCGCCGGTGAAGATCGCGCGTACCTGCTCGACTCGGATGCGGTTGAACGCGCCGTTCGGTAGGCGCAGCTCGCGGCCGGCCGCTTCGATCAACGCGGCTTCGACTTCCTGGCGCGGTCCGCGCGGAAGCGTACCGCAGGCGTCGATCAGGCGGACCAACTCCGCGTCCGGCGCGCGGCCCAGGGCCAACAGGCGCCCCGCCTTCCTTGCGAGCTCCAGCGCGAGTCTCCAATGCCGCTCGCTCGCTTCAAGCGAAAAACCATTGCGCGATCCGACCGACGTTTCGCCGCTCTCGTCGGTCACGACGATGCGCGCAATCGGCGGCGCAAGCGTTGCTGCCGGATCCGGCCCGCCGATCTCGCGAATGATAATCGGCAGCGCATCCGCCTCGACCGGCTCCATCGCGACCGGCGGCTGGTCGGCGCTTGCAGCAATGGGCTCGCCGGCCGCAAGCACCGGGGCGACTTGCGGCTCCGGCTCCGCTTCTGCGAATGAGCGCTCGGCCATTATGGCGGCTTCCTTGAGCGCCGCGTCGCGCGCCTGCATCAGGCGCTGAAAGCCCTCGGGATCGTCGTCCGGGCGCGTGAGCTTGAGCTTGCGCGCGTAGGCGCGCCGGATCGCCGCCGCGTCCGCGGTCGGTGCGATGCCGAGCAGCGCCCACGGGCTCATGGCTAGTGTCCCGATTCCGAAGTTCGCCCACCCTTGCGGCACGTCCTCATGCGAACTTCGGAATCGTAGGACACTAGCAAGCCTATGATTCTAGTGCCGCTTTGAACCCGAAGTTCGCAACCGGACTCGCGGCAATTATGATGCGAACTTCGGGTTCGCGGCACTAGTGCCCCGATTCCGAAGTTCGCATCATTTGGCGGCACGTCCGTTTGCGAACTTCGGAATCGAAGGGCACTAGCAACTCTATGATTCTAGTGCCGCTTTGAACCCGAAGTTTCGCAATCGGACTCGCGGCAATTATGATGCGAACTTCGGGTTCGCGGCACTAGTCAGATCAGCCGGAAAGTCAGGCGTTCGAGCTTGTCGAGAGCGGCAGCAAACTCGCTGCGCACGCGTTCGATCTCGTGCCCTTTGCCGATGTCATGCTCGAAGCTCGCGATCAGCCGGGACAGGTGCTCGCGATCCTCGGCCAGCAATTCCTCGTAGAGCGCCTCGGCGCGGGCGAGGAGCGCGCGGTTCGCTGCCTGCTCGCGCGGGGCAATCTTGATCTCGGCGAGCGCCGCGAAGCGCTGCTCGATCTCGCTCTGCGGCAGGTTCGAGGCGTTGCGGAAGATACGGCGCTCGCGCTCGCCGGTCGACTTCACCGTCACTTCGGTCTCGAGCGCGCCGTTGATGTCGTAGGTGAAGCGAACCTCGATGCTCTCCTTGCCGGCGGGCGCCGGCGGCACCGCGACGTCGAGCTCGCCGAGCAGGATGTTGCCTTCCGGGCGCAGGCTCTCGCCCTGATAAACGGTGACGCGCACGCTGCGCTGATTGTCGTTGATCGTCGTGAGGGTCTGTGCGCGGCTGATCGGCACCGGCGAATTGCGCTCGATGATCGGCAGCACCACAACGGTCTCGTCACGGGTCCGGGCGTTCTGCGTCACGCCGGTGCCGAGCGTGAATGGGCACACGTCGGTCATCACCACGTCCTCGAGCGCCGCGTCGCGTGCCTTGAGCCCGGCTTGCACCGCGGCCCCGAGCGCGACCACCGTATCGGGATCGACCTGCCCGAGGGGCAATCGGGTGAAAAGCCGCGCCACCAGGCTGCGGATCATCGGCATGCGCGTCGCGCCGCCTACCAGAACGACGGCGTCGATATCGGTCAGGCGCCTTTTGGAATCGTGGATGGCGCGCTCGAGCGGTGCGCGAATGCGGCCGAGCAGAAGCTGGGAGGCCTGTTCGAACCGCGCGCGGTCGAGCCGGCCGGTGATCGCCTTCCCGCCGATCAGAATTTCATATTCGGTTTGTTGGGCGGTACTGAGCGCATGTTTGATCGCCTCGCACGCGCGCAGCACCCGGGCGACGTCCGCACGGGGCAGATCGTCGAGGACAAGGCGGTGTTGCTCGGCCAATGCGTCGGCAAGCACGCGGGTAAAATCATCGCCGCCAAGGAACGTGTCGCCGGCGGTGGAGCGGACCTCCATGACGCCCTCGAAACTGTCGAGGAGCGACACATCGAAGGTGCCGCCGCCGAGGTCGAACACGAGGAACAGCCCTTCCTTGCGGGTCTGCAGGCCGTAGGCGAGGGCGGCCGCGGTCGGCTCGTTCACCAGCCGTTCGACCTTGAGGCCGGCGAGCCCGGCGGCATCGAGCGTTGCCTTGCGCTGGACGTCGTTGAAATAGGCCGGCACCGAGATCACCGCCTCGCGGACTTCCCCGCCGAGGTTGCTCTCCGCGTCTTCCTTGAGACTCTTGAGGACGAACGCGGACAATTCCTCGGGACGGAACACATGGCCGCGTCCGAGCCGCGTCTCGCGTGTCGTGCCCATCCACCGCTTGAACGACGCAACGGTGCGTTCCGGGTGCGTGACCAGGCGGTTGCGCGCCGCTTGACCGATCAGGATGGCGTTGTCGTCGTCGAGCCCGACCACCGAGGGCGTGAGGTTCTCACCGATCGCGTTGGCGAGCAGGCGCGGCCCGGCGTCGGTCCACACCGCGACCGCCGAGTTGGTCGTGCCGAGATCGATGCCAATCAGCGCCAAATCGGCCCCCACGTTGCATCGCTGGCCGTGCGGTTGCGGCGTCCGCGATGCCCAACCTTCTTATTCCGCCCGTCGCCCCTGCGTCCACCGAACTGCGCCTCGGGTATCGCGCCTGCCAGTGGCGAGGCTAGTGCCCCGATTCCGAAGTTCGCATCATTTTGCGGCACACTCGTTTGCGAACTTCGGAATCGAAGGGCACTAGCAACTCTATGATTCTAGTGCCGCTTTGAACCCGAAGTTCTCAACCGGACTCGCGGCACGTATGATGCGAACTTCGGGTTCGCGGCACTAGTGTCCCGATTCCGAAGTTCGCCAGATCATGCGGCTGGCTCGGAAGCGAACTTCGGAATCGAAGGACACTAGCAAATCTATGATTCTAGTGCCGCTTAGAACCCGAAGTTCGCAATCCGACTCGCGGAAATTGTGATGCGAACTTCGGGTTCGCGGCACTAGTCGATCCCCA
>JAFAUQ010000006.1 GCA_019243195.1 Hyphomicrobiales bacterium | reverse complement strand
AATAGCGAGTGACAAGGATGGGTTGAGCGTGAGCGAAACCCATCGGCGACCGCGCGAACAGTGATGGGTTTCCATAGCCCGTCGAAGACGGGCGTAACCGCCCTATGTCGCTCAACCCATCCTTGTAACAGCGCCGCTACTTCGGCGCCCGCTTGGCCAGAATGCGCTGCAGCGTCCGGCGATGCATGTTGAGGCGGCGGGCGGTCTCCGAGACGTTGCGGCCGCACAATTCGTAGACGCGCTGGATGTGCTCCCAGCGGACGCGGTCCGCCGACATCGGGTTCTCGGGCGGCATGGCCTTGCCGTCGGCGGCCGCAAGCAAAGCCGTTGCGACGTCGTCGGCATCGGCGGGCTTGGCGAGGTAATCGACCGCGCCGAGCTTGACCGCATTCACCGCCGTCGCGATGTTGCCGTAGCCCGTCAGAATAATTCCGCGTGCCTCCGGCCGGCGATTCTTAAGGGCGGAAATTACGTCGAGGCCGTTGCCGTCGCCGAGCCGCATGTCGACGACCGCGAAGGCGGGCGGGGCGGCTTCCACTTGCAACAGCCCGTCGGCAACCGTTTCGGCGGTGGTCACCGAAAAACCGCGCGTCTCCATCGCGCGAGCGAGGCGCTGGAGGAAGGACTTGTCGTCCTCGACGATCAACAAAGTGCGGTCAGCGGGAAGTTCCGCAGTCGCGACATCAGTCATGGGGGTCCTCCGGTTGGTCCACCCGGTGGGCGCCGCCGCCCTCGACCCATAACGTAGGCACCGGAAACCGCGGCTCAAGGCCGCGGGGTAGGTTAAATCTCGGTAATGTCCGCCTGTTTTTCGAAATCGGCGCGCGACCAGCGCACCTTAACCACGGCGCCGCTCTGGGGCGGCGGGCGGTTGAGGCCGGAAAGCGTGCCGCCGCTGCGCTCGATGAGCGTCTTGGCGATGAAGAATCCCAGCCCGAGACCGCCCGACTCCGGCTCCGCCGCCACCCGGCCGCTGCCACGGCTCGTCACGTAGGGCTCGCCCAACCGGCCCAGGACCTCGGGAGGGAACCCCGGCCCGTCGTCGGCGACCGTGAACGTGACTTCTTCCGCGCTCCATTCCGCTGATACGTCGACGCGCAAGCGCGCGAAGTCGACGGCGTTCTCGACCAGATTGCCGAGCCCGTAGAGCACCGCGGGGTTGCGCGCGCCGACTGGTTCGGCGGCGCGGTCGGGCGGCAGCTTCACCTCGATCGTCACGCCGAAATGGCGGTGCGGCGCCACCACCTCTTCGATGAGGCCGGAAAGCTTCAGCCGGTCGAACGGCCCGCTCGAGGTGGAGAGTTCCGTCAGTTTCGAAAGGATGTCGCGGCAACGACGCGCCTGCTCGCCGAGAAGCTTGATGTCCTCCGCATGCGGCGACTGCGGACCGAGCGTGCGCGCCAACTCCTTGGCGATGACCGCGATGGTCGAGAGCGGGGTGCCCAGTGCGTGCGCGGCAGCCGCCGCGAGCCCGTCGAGTTGAGAGAGATGCTGCTCGCGCGCGAGCACCAGCTCGGTCGCCGCGAGCGCATCAGCCAGGAGGCGCGCTTCTTCCGCCACTTGCCACGCGTAGGCGCCGATGAAGCCCAGGGCGAGCAGCAGCGAGAGCCACACGGCGAGCATATAGGTCGGCGGCAAGGTGAGCGGCTCGTCGCTCGCCCACGGCAGCGGCAGATGAAAAAACACGAGCGCGGTTGCGCATAGCGCGGCGAGCCCACCGAGCAGCAAGGTCATCCGTCGCGGCAAGGCGGTCGCCGAAATGAGCACCGGCCCGAGGAACAGGAAGGAAAATGGATTCTCCAGGCCCCCGGTGAGGAACAACAACGCCGCGAGCTGGAGAATGTCGAAGGCGAGCAGCCACGCCGCGGTCTCCGCATCGAGCCGGGGCGTCGTGCGGAAGCGCAGTCGCACGAAGATGTTGAGCGCCGCGCTGAGCGCGATGACGGCGAAGGAAGGTCCGATCGGCAGGGTGAAGTCGAGCCCGTAGTGGACGATGATCACCGCACCGGTCTGCCCGAGCACCGCGAGCCAGCGGATACGGGCGAGCGTATCGAGCCGCACATTGCGCCGCAGTGGCAGGTCGGGCGGGGCGACGCTCGGGTTGGGAATATCAGCGCTCATGGCCTCACTGTAGCGTGTGGCCTTCGGCGCAAAAACGCCCGCGCGGTCACAGTTGAGACGCCCTTGCACCGGCGTCCTTCGGGCGCCAAGTGTGCGGAGCTAGTGCCGCGAACCCGAAGTTCGCACGGAGTTGCCGCGAGTCCGGTTGCGAACTTCGGGTTCAAAGCGGCACTAGAAATCATAGAGTTGCTAGTGTCCTTCGATTCCGAAGTTCGCGTCGGTCGGGCTGCAAGGTTAGGCGAACTTCGGAAGCGGGACACTAGCTGGACCGCCCATGGCCAATTCCCCGCCTGCCCTCGAAGTTCAACGCCTCACCAAGGTCTACAAGACCGCGCGGGCGGTGGACGGCATCGATTTCGCCCTCTCGCCCGGGTCGATCACGGGCCTGCTGGGCGGCAATGGCGCCGGCAAGACCACCACCATCGCGATGATCATGGGCCTGGTGACGCCGACGTCGGGCAGCGTGCGCGTGCTCGGGGCCGAGATGCCGCGTCAGCGCTACCGCGTCCTGCATCGGATGAATTTCGAAAGTCCCTACGTGGATATGCCGATGCGCCTGACCGTGCGGCAGAACTTGAAAGTATTCGGGATGATCTACGGGGTGCCGGATCTCAACGAGCGGATCGGAGAGATCGCGGCGCAGCTCGATCTCGTCGATTTGCTCGACCGTCCCACGGGCAAACTCTCGGCCGGCCAGAAGACGCGCGTGTCGCTCGCCAAGGCGCTCATCAACCGCCCCGACATTTTGCTGCTCGACGAGCCGACCGCCTCGCTCGATCCTGATACCGCCGACTGGGTGCGCGGCCGGCTCGAGGATTATCGTCGCGAGTATTCCGCGACGGTGCTGCTGGCCTCGCACAACATGGTGGAAGTCGAGCGGCTGTGCGACCGCGTCATCATCATGAAGCGCGGCCGCATCGAAGACGATGCGTCACCCGCCGTCTTGCTGACGCGCTACGGCCGCCACACCCTGGAAGAAGTGTTCCTCGACGTGGCACGCGGCCGCGCGCACGTTCAGGAGGCCGCACAGTGAATGCGAGGATCGCATCGCCGAGCGGGCTTTCCGCGCGCCGGGTCGGCGCCATGGTGCTGCGCTATTGGTACCTGCTGCGCTCTTCGTGGCCGCGTTTGCTCGACCTGATCTATTGGCCCGCGGTGCAGATGTTCATGTGGGGCTTTCTGCAGCTCTACATTTCGAGCAACGCCGGGTTCTTCGCGCGCGCCGGCGCGACTTTCATCGGCGCGGTGCTGCTGTGGGACATTCTGTTTCGTGGCCAGCTCGGCTTCTCGATCTCCTTCCTCGAGGAGATGTGGGCGCGCAACATGGGGAACCTGATGATCAGCCCGCTGCGCCCGGTCGAGTTCATCGCGGCGCTGATGATCATGAGCTTGATACGGCTTGCGATCGGCATGGTGCCGGTGTCGCTGTTGGCGATTGCTTTCTTCGGCTTCAACCTCTGGGGCCTCGGACTGGCGCTCGCGGCGTTCTTCGTCAACCTCATCCTCACCAGCTGGTCGATCGGCATCCTGGTGTCGGGCCTGGTGCTGCGCAACGGCATGGGCGCGGAGACTCTCGCCTGGACGATCATGTTCGTGATGCTGCCGCTGACCTGCGTCTACTACCCGGTCGCGGTGCTTCCGGCCTTCCTGCATCCGGTCGCCTGGGCGCTGCCGCCCACATACGTGTTCGAGGGCATGCGCGCGCTGTTGATCGACCACACCTTCCGGCTCGACCTGATGCTCTACGCGCTGGCGCTCAACGCCGTGCTGTTTGCCGCCACATCGCTCGTATTCGTGGCGCTATTGGCGAGCGCGCACCGCAACGGCTCCCTGATGCAGACCGGGGAGTGAGACGTTTTCGACAGGGTCAAGAAGCCGTGACAGCCTAGTTTTAGGGGCTGCACGATCATAATTAACGCTCGAGGCGCACAATCTGGGGAGGAGGCAGGCAGAGGCACCGCAGCGGTTGACGACATGTCGGAAAACAGACAGAATGTTGCGCTGCAGCAAGGGGCGCCGGGGGATCAGCACATGCCGATAGGGGAATTCGGGGGCGCGCCAACGCCGCCCGGCGGCAGCTTCATGCTGTCGTCGCCGCTCTATTTGTTTTTCGAGGTGAGCCACGCCGCCCTCAACCCGGCGCGGGCCTTCGCGGACGCCACGCGGCTCTGCTTCAAGAGTCCGGTCAATCCGCTCTCGTTCACTCCCTTTGGCAAATCGGTCGCAGCCGCCTGCGAGTTGTTCGAGCGCTCGACGCGGCGGTACGGGCGCCCCGAGTGGCGGATCGATTCGACCCTCGTCGGCGGCGAGCGCGTACCGGTGCAGATCGCAACTGTCTGGGAACGGCCGTTCTGCCGGCTTCTGCATTTCGAGCGCTGCCTGTTGCATCCGCCGCGCCGTCCCCAGCCGAAAATCCTCATCGTCGCACCCATGTCGGGCCATTACCCGAGTCTGCTGCGCGGCACCGTCGAAGCCTTCTTGCCCAACCACGACGTCTATCTCACCGAGTGGGTGGACGCCCGCATGGTCCCGCTCGCGGAGGGCGCGTTCGACCTCGACGATTACATCGATTACGTGATCTCGATCCTGCACACACTGCAGGGCGACACGCACGTCATCGCGGTCTGCCAGCCGTCGGTGCCGGTGCTCGCCGCCGTCGCCTTGATGGAGGCGAAAGACGATCCCTACGTGCCCAATTCGATGGTGTTGATGGGCGGGCCGATCGACACGCGACGCAATCCGACGGCGGTCAACAAGCTCGCCGAGCAGCGCGGCACCGACTGGTTCCGCCGCAACGTCATCACCAAGGTCCCGTTCCCCAATCCCGGCTTCATGCGCGATGTCTATCCGGGATTCCTGCAGCTCAACGGCTTCATGAGCATGAACCTCGATCGTCACCTCGAGGCGCACAAGGATCTGTTCATGCACTTGGTGCAGGGAGATGGCGATTCCGCCCAGAAGCATCGCGAGTTCTACGACGAGTACCTCGCCGTGATGGATCTGGCAGCCGAGTTCTATCTGCAAACGGTAGACACCGTTTTCGTTCGTCACGCCTTGCCGAAGGGCACGATGAAGCACCGCGCCGTGCCGGTCGATCCGGAGCGCATCCACCGGGTCGCGCTGATGACGGTCGAGGGCGAGCACGACGATATTTCCGGCGTCGGGCAGACCGAGGCGGCGCACGATTTGTGCATCAACATTCCGGCCGACCGCCGTACGCACTATTTGCAGCGTGGGGTCGGCCATTACGGCGTGTTCAACGGCTCGCGCTTCCGCGCCGAGATCGCACCGCGCATCGCGGATTTCGTCCTCTCGAACGAGACCTCGATGTTGCGCCGCTGGAAGCGCAACGGCGCCGCCACGGCGTAAGCCGCACTCGCACGAGTTCCCCACGCGAAAATTTGAGTGCGCGGCTGCGCGCGGTCGTGGCACAATGGCGCTCTCGCGAATCATCGAGCGTTCATGCGGCTGATCACGCGGCTTTATCGGCGGCCGACCGAAGTCTCGACCATCGACGTCGAGTTCGACCGTATCGTTTATCCGGTGCGCCTGCGTCGGCACCGGCAGGCGCGCCGCTACACCTTGCGCATTCAGGCGGCGAGCCGCGAAGTCGTTCTCACCATGCCGCCGCGCGGCAACCTCGGCGATGCGAGGGCGTTCGCGCAAAAGAACGGCGCCTGGATCGCGGCGCGGCTGCGCCGGCTGCCGCAAGCCGCGCCATTCACTGCCGGCGCGACCTTGCCGTTGCGCGGCGTGCCGCACCGCATCGACCATCGGCCACTCGCGCGCGGCACGGTGTGGACCGAGGCGGGCGAGGACGCCGGGCACATGCTCTGCGTCGCCGGCGACCGCGAGCACCTCACGCGCCGCGTCGGCGACTATCTCAAGCGCGCGGCAAAGCACGACCTGCAGGCGGCGTGCCGCCGTTACGCGGCGGACCTCGGCGTCGCGGTCAAGCGCGTGTCGGTGCGCGACCAGACGAGCCGCTGGGGCTCATGCTCATCGACCGGCGTGCTGTCGTTTTCCTGGCGGCTCATTCTCGCACCGCCCTTCGTGCTCGATTATCTCGCCGCCCACGAAGTCGCGCATCTCGTCGAGATGAATCATTCGCGCCGCTTCTGGCGGCTGCTGCTGCGCGTCTGTCCGGCGACCCACCGCGCCAAAGTGTGGCTCAACGTGCACGGCGCCGATCTGCACCGCTACGGCGAGCCGCAGTAAACCGTCATGGCCGCCCCCGGGCACTTCGTCCCGGGGGTGTCCCGGCCATCCAGGCCTTGATTTTATCCGAAGCAAGAAAGACGTGGATGGCCGGCACAAGGCCGGGCATGACGAGTCTGCTGTCAGCGCCGTCCAAACAAACGATCCAGCAGCCAGCTGTCGATACCGGATTGCGGCGGCAGGCGCTCGTCGCGCACCGGCGTCGGCGCAGGGGCTTGCCCGCCCGACGAGACCCACGCGGGCGGCGACGGCCAGCCTATCGACGGGGCCGCGGCGCCCGGCAGTGTCGTCGGCCGCACGTTCTGGTGCGCGGCTTTCATGACGCGGCTCCAGATTTCCACCGGCAGGCTGCCGCCGGTGGTCTTATGCGTGGGCGAATTGTCGTCGTTGCCGAGCCACACCCCGGTGACGAGGTGCAAGGTGTAGCCGATGAACCAGGCATCGCGGAAATCCTGGCTCGTGCCGGTCTTGCCGGCCGCCTGCCAGCCGGGAAGCTGCGCACCGCGCGCGGTGCCGCTGATGAGCGTTTCCTGCATCATCTGGTTCATCATGGCGACGTGCCGTTCCTCGACTACGCGGCCGAGATCGGGTGGATTACTGCGGTAGAGGATTTTGCCGTCCGGGCTGCGCACGCGCTCCACCACGTGCGGCGTCACCGCCGTGCCGCCGTTGGCGAAGGGCGCAAACGCGCCGACCATCTCGAGCACCGAAACTTCCGAAGTCCCGAGCGCGATCGAGGTGTTGGGATCGAGCTTCGAGGCGATGCCGAGGCGGTGCGCGGTGCGCACCACCGTGCGCGGCCCGACTTCGAGCGTGAGGCGCACCGCGACCGTGTTGAGCGATTGCGCGAGTGCCCGCGTGAGCGTCACCGGCCCGAGATATTCGTGATGATAGTTCTCCGGCCGCCAGCCTTTGAGCTCGATCGGTCTATCGTCACGGATCGTGTTGGGCGTGAGTCCGCGCTCGAGCGCGGCCAAATAAACGAACGGCTTGAAGGAGGAGCCCGGCTGCCGCTTCGCCGCGACAGCGCGGTTGAACTGGCTCTCGACATAATTGCGCCCGCCGACGAGCGCGCGCACCGCGCCGTCCGGCGTCATCGCCACCACCGCGCCCTGGCCGACGCTGTAGCGTTCGCCTTTCTGCGCCAGCTCGTCGGCGAGCGCCTTCTCGGCGACGATTTGCAGCGAGGAGTCGATCGTGGTTTCGACCACGATATCATGCTCGACGCGCCCGACGAGATCGTTGAGCACATCCATCACCCAATCGGCGACGTAGTTGCCCGAGCCCTCCGCGACCTGCCGCACGATTTTCGGCGGATCGAAAAGGGCGACCTTGGCGGCCTGCTCGCTGATGACGCCGAGATCCGCCATGGCGGCGAGCACGATTTGCCCGCGCCGCTGGGCGCCATCGGCATTATGCGTCGGCGCGAGGCGCGATGGGGATTTGACGAGGCCCGCGAGCATGGCCGCTTCGCCGAGCGTTACTTTGCGGGCCGACTTGCCGAAGTAGCGCTGGGACGCGGCTTCGACCCCGTAGGCGCCGGAGCCGAAATAAACGCGGTTGAGATAGAGCTCGAGAATCTGCGGCTTGGTGTATTTGTGCTCGAGCCAGAGCGCGAGGGCGAGTTCCTGAACCTTGCGCGCGATCGTGCGCTCCTGAGTGAGGAACAAATTTTTGGCGAGCTGCTGGGTGAGCGTCGAGCCGCCCTGGGAGACGCCGCGACGGAGCACGTTGGCGGCAAGTGCGCGCACGATTCCGAGCGGATCGACGCCGTGGTGCGAATAGAACCGGCGGTCCTCGATGGCGATGAAGGCCTGCGGCAGATACGGCGGCAGTTCCCTGAGCGGCACGGCGGCGCCGCCCATGTCGCCGCGCGTTGCCAGCACGTGCCCGTCGGCGCCGAGGATTTCGATCGACGGCGGGCGCTTGGGCACTTCGAGGGATTGGATCGGCGGCAGGTGCGCTCCGACCCAGACAATCGCCCCGATGCCGGCGATCAGCAGCCACAGGCTGAAAACGACCGCCCAATAGATCAGCCGGACACCGCGCGAGCCTCCCTTGCCGCCGCTGCCGCCACCTTTGCTTGATGGCCGCGCGGGACGCTCCGGCGGTGGCTCGCTCCGCCGCGCCCGCTCGGGGGGCGGGGGACGACGGCGGCGCTCGCCTTCGGGCTTTCCCTCGGGCGGGGCGGCGGGCCGATCGCGCGCCTCAAGCTTGAGATCGAGCTCAGCCGCCGGGTTCTCGAACGCGGGCTCCCGGCGCGCGCGATCCTTTCGCCGTTTTGACCCCATGCCCCGTCCCGCAGATCGGCTGCCGTGCGGCAAACCCCTGCAGGACGCTACGGTTTGGCGTTTAAGGGCGCGTTACCGCCGTACGAAAGGTAGAATGGTCCCGGCAATGTGACCCGAAAACATCAGCCGAACGACAATCAACCACCTGCTGGGTTTGCCGCATTGCCTCGGGACAGCCTTGCGCTTACTCCGCCCGGGCCGGATCGACCGGCGACTAACGTAAGGAAAATCTCATGCGTAAGTGCGTACTTCTGTTTGCCGTTGCGATCATCGCCGCCGCTCCTTCGCTCGCCTCCGCCAAGGCGCGGCATCATGCTCCGCCGCCCCCGCCGGCCGTCGATCAGAACGAGGCCGGCGCACATTTCGTCAGCGAAGGGCTGCGCAATTTCCTGATCGTGCCGATCCAGGCGGTGTTCGCGCCGGCCCCGGCACAGGAGCCGGTATATCGCCACCGCCACCACAAGCACGTGTGACAAGCCGCTCCTGTAACGCCGCGTCTCGCGCTGCGCGCGCGAGCGCGGCTCGTTACTGGCTAACCGGCCGCCGCCGAAACCTCGTTCAGAATTGCTTTCAGCTCCGGAATGCAGGAGCCGCAGTTGGTGCCGGCGCGCAGGGCGGTTCCGATTTCGGCGACGCTGGTGAGCCGCCGTTGCGCGATCGCGCCGTGCAGCGTGTGTAAGCCCACGCCGAAGCACGCGCAGATGGTCTTGCCGGCCGTGCGCGCCATGGCGGCGCCGGTGGTCGCGCCGGCGAGCACCAGGCTGCGCATATCAGGCTCAACTCGCGTGCAGAGCAGCGCCGCGAGCGCATCGCGGGACGGCAATGTCGCAGCCGTCGCGGCGATGAACAAACACGCATCCAACCGTCGTCCCACCACGCTGGCATAGCGGAAGGTGCCGCGCGCCGGGTCCGCGTAGATCACGAGTTCCGCCGCGGGGGACGCGTCGAGCAGCGCGGAAATCCAAAATTTGCTGCCACTGTCGCTGGGCAAAGGCTCGTAACCGATGAGCGTGAAGGCGTGTCCTCGCTCCAGCGGGACGCGCCCCCAGTAATACGGGCCGCGCGGCACCCCTTCTGAGCCGCGCAGCAGGAGCCCATGCCACCGCGGCGCGACCGGCGTCACGCGTACCGGCGTCGCCTTGAGTTCCGGCTGTCCGGACACGGGATCCGCGGCGGCGCCGACGAGCGCATCGATCGGACCGGCGGACGTGAAGCGGTCGGTCCAGTGCATCGGCGCAAACACTTCGCCGGGACGCAGGTCGCACGACAAACGCACGGGCAGCACGGTCGAGCCATGCAGGCTTTCGACACGCGCGAGACCACCGCCGGCAAGACCAAATCGTTGCGCATCTGCCGGATGCATGTCGAGCACCGGCTCACGCTCGTGCGCCATCAGCCGCGGCAATCGCCCGGTGCGCGTCATCGTATGCCACTGATCGCGCACGCGGCCGGTGTTGAGAACGAGCGGCCACTGATCGTCCGGCGCCACAGCCGGCGGGCGATACGGCGTCGGCACGAACCGGGCGCGCCCGTCCGGCGTGGAGAATCCTCGCCCATCACCAAACAGACGTCTTGCGCCCGAAGAACCGCGCGGCAACGGCCACTGAATCGGTGACAGATTCTCGTAACCTTCGTCGCTCAGGTCGGCGAGCGCGCCGATGTCGAACAGCCGGCGCTTGCCTCCGTCATTCTCGAAGCCAGAGAGCGCGGCATGCTCGCGGAAAATGTCCCCCGGACTGCGATAGGCGAACGCCGTCTCCCATCCCATCCGCCGCGCGACTTCCGCCAGCATCCACCAGTCGGCCTGGGCGGCGCCGGGCGGCGGCCGGAACGCGCGCTGGCGCGAGATACAGCGTTCCGAATTGGTGACCGTGCCGTCCTTCTCGCCCCAGGCCGCCGCCGGCAACACCACTTCGGCAAAGCGCGTCGTGTCGGTCGGCCAGCAATCGCTCACGGCGACGAACGGACACGCACCGAGCGCCGCGCGTACGCGCTCGGCGCGCGGCATGCTCACCGCCGGGTTAGTGCTGAGAATCCACAGCGCCTTGACCTTGCCGTCGAGCATCGCATCAAACAAATCGACCGCCTTGAGGCCGAGGCGCGTCGCCATGCGCGGCGCGTTCCAGAAGCGCCGCACGCGGTCGATGTCCGCCGGGTCCGCAAAGCTCATATGAGCGGCCAGCTGGTTGGCGAGCCCGCCGACTTCGCGGCCGCCCATGGCATTGGGCTGGCCCGTCAACGAGAACGGCCCCATGCCGGGCCGGCCGATGCGGCCGGTGGCCAAGTGGCAATTGACGATGGCGTTGACCTTGTCGGTGCCAGCGGAGGACTGGTTGGTGCCCTGCGAATAGAGCGTTATGCTGCGCTCGGCCGCCGCGAACCAATCATAAAATTGCGCAAGATCGGCCGCCCACGTGTCCGCGATTTGCGCCACGACATCGAGCGAGGGTGCCGACGTGCGAGCAGCCACGAGTGTCTCAGCGAATCCATTTGTCAGCTCGCCGATCCATGTCTCGTCGCAGGCGTTGCGTTCGACGAGATGCATCAGCAGGCCCGCAAACACCGCCACGTCGGAGCCGGGCCGAATGGGCAGATGCAGATCGGCGATGTCGCAGGTCGGCGTGCGGCGCGGATCGACGACGACGACTTTCGTGCCGCGCTGCTCCTTCGCGGCTGCGAGGCGCTGATAGAGCACCGGGTGGCACCATGCCGTGTTACTGCCGACCAGCACGACGAGATCGGCCTGCTCGATGTCGTCATAGCAGCCGGGGACGATATCCTCGCCGAACGCGCGGACGTGGCCGGCCACCGACGAAGCCATGCACAGGCGCGAATTGGTGTCGATGTTGGCGCTGCCGACGAAGCCCTTCATCAGCTTGTTGGCGACGTAATAATCCTCGGTGAGGAATTGGCCGGAAACGTAGAGCGCCACCGCGTCGGGCCCATGATCGACAATCGTCTGTTTGAAAGTGCCGGCGATAAGGTCGAGGGCCTCGTCCCAGCTCGCGTTGCGGCCGCCGATCTGCGGGTAAAGCACGCGTCCGTCGCTCGCGAGCGTGTCGGCGAGCGCCGCGCCCTTCGAGCACAGCCGGCCCTGGTTCGCCGGGTGGTCGGGGTCGCCGGAGAGAGTGCCGTCGGCCGCGACGACCAGCCCGCATCCGACGCCGCAATAGGGGCAGGTGGTGCGGATCACGCGGCTTGCCACCAGCCGGCTGCACCGGCGTTCGGCGATACGGTCGCGGGAACGTCCGCCGGCGGCGTTACCGGAACCTGCTCCGCGAAAGCGCGGCCGAAGACGATCTGGTCCCGCATCAAAGATACGTCGGCGCGCGTGCGCATCAGCTCGACGTACCAAGGACCGTCGGCAACGGCGCCGTAGAGCACGCTGCCGACGACGCGATCCTCGCGCAGGATCACCTTTTTGTAGAGGCCGCGCTTCTCATCGTGCAGCGTGATCTCCTCATCGGCGGCGTCTGCGGCGGCGAGCCGACCCGCCGAGAACACGTCGACGCCGGTGATCTTGAGGCTGGTGAAGACGGGCGGCGGAACGTAGACGGCCTGCACATCTCCAGCGAGCCGCGCGCCGGCGACCTTGGCTTGGTCCCAGATCGGCGCGAGGAGCCCGAACACCTGGCCGTTGTGCTCGATGCATTCGCCGACCGCGTAGATGTCCGGGTCGCTGGTCGCCATATTGTCGCCGACCAGGATGCCGCGGTTGACGTCGAGGCCGGCCGCGCGCGCGAGATCGATATTGGGGCGGATGCCGACGGCCAGCACGATGAAGTCCGCGGGGATGCGGCGTCCGTCGGCGAGCAGCACGGCCTCCGCGCGATCGTCACCGACAATCTCTTCCGTCTGGGCGTTGGTGAAAAACGCGATGCCGCGCGACTCGAGATTGCGGCGCAACAGCTCGCCGGCGGCGACGTCGAGCTGGCGCTCCATCAAACTTGGCATGAGATGCACGAGCGCGACCGACA
>JAFAUQ010000226.1 GCA_019243195.1 Hyphomicrobiales bacterium | reverse complement strand
GTTCGTCATCGGATGCCGCAAAAGCCCCGGTGCGGGTGCGTTGCGACGAGCTTTCGACCAGGATCGGGAAACGGCGCTTGCGCATGGCATGGCTCTCGCCTCCCCCTCGGCGGAGGTAACGCGGGAGAGAGGCTGCGGGTTCCGGGGAGGGGGCTCTTTTCAGCCGAAGATCGGCGAGAGCAGCCCGGCCAAAATCCGCGCGGGCGGAATGTCCGCATCGCCATAGTGTCCGGCGTCGTGCGAGAGGTTGACGATGCCGCGGCAGCGGCCGTGCAGCATCACCGGCACATTCATGATCGAGCCGATGCCGAGGCTGAAAATCAGCTCGTGGTCGGCGAACGCCGCGCGCAGGTCTGCGCGGTCCTTGGCGATGAAGACCTCGCCGCGGTCGAGCACCTTCTCGCCCCACGGCGTGCCTTGCTTCTGCTTGCGGCCGCCGACCGGATAGGCGCGCGGGTTGCTCGAATAGACGCGCTCGACCTCGGCGGTCGCCGGTATGTGGCGCATCACCGTGAGCAGCTTGTGACCGAGCACGCGCTGCGTTACCCGGTCGAACGCCACGAACGCCGCCTGCGGATCGGTCTCGCGCCCGAGTGTCTCGAGGATAGTGGCAATGTCGGGAAGAGTGAGCGGCTGTTTCATATCAGTTTCGTAGGGTGGGCTACTGTAATCGCGCCGAAGCCCGAGGGGCAAAGGCGGGCGTGCCCACGGAACACAATAACAAACATCCGCGTGGGCACGCCCGCGGGACGAAGTGCCCGCGGGCTTAGCCCACCCTACAAATAATTCAAGCGCCGCGCACGGTCGCGAGGAATTTGCCGACCTCGCCCTTGAGCCGGCTGCTCTCGCGCGAGAGCGATTGCGCCGAGGCGAATACCTGCGCCGAGGCGGTGCCGGTTTCGGCGGCGCCGCGGTTCACGTCGGCGATGCTGGTCGTCAGCTCCGCGGTGCCGCGCGCGGCGTGCCGCACGTTGAGCGCGATGCCCTGGGTGGCCGTCCCCTGTTCCTCGACCGCGCCCGCGATGGTGCGGGCGATCTCCGCAATGCGTGCGACGGTGTCGCCGATGCCTTTGATCGCGCCGACCGATTCTTTGGTCGCCGCCTGCATGGCGGCGATCTGGGTGGCGATTTCGCCGGTCGCCTTGGCGGTCTGGGTGGCGAGCGCCTTGACCTCGTGCGCGACGACCGCGAAACCCTTGCCGGCCTCGCCCGCGCGCGCCGCCTCGATCGTGGCATTGAGCGCGAGCAGGTTCGTCTGCTCGGCAACGTCATTGATCAGCTTGACCACGTCGCCGATGCGGTTCGCGGCTTCCGACAGTTTGACGATGCGCGAATCCGTCTGCTTCGCCTGGGTGACGGCCTGCCCCGCGATCGCGCTCGATTCCTGCACGTGACGCGAGATTTCCTCGACCGAGGCCGACATCTCGTCCGCCGCCGCGGCGGCCGATTGCACGTTGGCGGAGGCCTCTTCCGATGCGCCCGCAACCGTGCCGGTGAGCTGCTGTGTCGTTTCCGCGGTGCGCGCGAGCGCGCCGGCGGTAGCCTCGAGGTTGGTCGCCGCCGAGGTGACCGAATCGACGATGTTGCCGACCACTGCCTCGAACTCGCCCGCGAGCTTGTGCGTCGCCGCCCGGCGCTCCTCGACGGCGCGCTGCTCCTCTCCGGCCTGGGCGGCGCGCATGCGTTCAACATCGAGGCCGCTGGTGCGGAACACTTCGACCGCCCGCGCCATTTCGCCGATCTCGTCCTGGCGCTCCAGCCCGTCCGTGTGGACGGCGAAATCCTTGGCCGCGAGCCTGGTCATGCGCTCGGTCATCGCGCGCAGCGGGTGGATCACGCTGCGCGTGGTGATCAGCAGGATGCCGAGCAGCGCGAGGCCGATGCCGAACGCGCCGATCACGATCTCGCGGCTCAGACCGGCGCCGTCGGCGATCTGCTGGTCGATCATCGAATCGATCTCCAGCACGCCGCGCACGTCGCCGAGCTTCCAGTCGGTCTTCGGCGAGAGCGGGCTTGAGTTGTGGCAGTTGATGCAGCCCTGCCCGGACATCGTGTCGGCGACCGCAACGCGCATGACGTGCTTGCCATCGCGAATTTCTTCCCGCGCGAAGGTCGCGGCCGGATTGGCGACGAGATAGTCCCACGCCTCCTGCTGGAACCCGTCGAGGTGCCGATCCTTGCGGTTCGGGAAGGGATATTTGCTGAACAGGTTGATCGTCGTGGCCTTGCCGGCGAGCAGATCGCTGAGATCATGCATCATGGTCGCCGGCAGCGGAATCGCCTTGGCATCGCCCTTGTGATCGAACGAGGCGGTGACCACGCCCTGCTTGACCAGTTTGTTGACCACGTTCTCGGTGTAGTAGGCGCGCACGGTCTTGAATTGCGCCGCCGTCTGCAGGCTCGAACGGACCGCCTCCGCGACCGCGCTGCGCGAAATAGCCGGCGGGACGATGGCCCACACCAGGGCGATCGCGGCGGCGAGCGCCAGCGGAATGGGAATGATCAGCCGCCAGCCGAGCGAGTGGCGGAAGCTGCGCCAGGCGATTTGCGGGGAGAAGGCCAACGGCAATTCTCTCGTGCGCTATGTCGGATATCAGTCATCTAGATTGCATTTGTTGGTAAACAGCCGGTTAATTTCGCAGTCCGAACGGCCCCCCGGTCTGTGACTGCGCCTGGATTTGTCTATTTTTCTTTTTCCAGCACCGGATGCATGCGCGCCTCCGGCAGCAGGCCTTGGGGACGCAGGCGCAAGGTGACGATCAGCGCCGCGCTGATGATGAACTCGCGCAGCGCCGCGCCCTGCACGTGGCTCAATCCGGGAATGAGCGGCACCAGGAAGCGGGTCGATTCGAGGAACGTCACCACCACGACGGCGCCGAGCACCGCGCCGCGGTTGTTGCCGACGCCGCCGGCGAGCAGCGCGAGCTTGATGTAGAGGGTGAGCAGCGGCAGGAACAAATCGGGCGCGATATACGAGGTGTAATGGGCGTAGAGCGCGCCGGAAAGCCCGAGCGCGGCGCTCCCGAAGGCGAACGCCTTGACCTTGAACGCGAGCGGGTATTTTCCCGCCACCGCGGTCGCCTGCTCGTCGTCGCGGATCGCGCGCAGCACGCGCCCGAACGGCGCATGGGCGAGCCGGTCGATCAGCGCAAAGACGACGATCACCAGCGCGGCAACCAAACAAAGGTAAAACAGGTTGAATTGCTCGGGTGTGAGCGCGGCGCGAAACGGGCCGGGAATGCCGGAGAGTCCGTCGGTGCCGTTGGTGAGCCAGATTTCGTTCGACGCGACGATGCGGATGGTTTCGGCAAAGCCTAACGTCACGATCGCGAGGTAATCGCCGCGCAGTCGCGCGGTCACGAGCGAGACCACCGCGCCGACCGCGGCCGCCGCTAGCGCGCCGGCGACGACGCCGGCCGCGATCGGCGCGCCGAGCTTGAGCGTGAGCAGCGCCGAAACGTAGGCGCCGACCGCGAAGAAGCCGACGAGACCGAGGTTGACCTGGCCGGCCATGCCCCAGATGACGTTGAGGCCGAGCGCCATGAGCGCGTAGAGCCCCGCCGACACCGCCATCGCGATCAGATAATTTTCCATCGCTCAATACGCCCGTTGCCCGAGGATGCCGCGCGGGCGGATGGTGAGCACCGCGAGGATCGCCAGAAAACCGACCGCGCTGCGGTAGTTGGGCGAGAGGATCACGAGCGACATTTCCTCGCCGATGCCGATCACGAGCGCGCCCACCACCGCGCCCGGCACGCTGCCGAGTCCGCCCACCACCGCGGCAGCGAAGATCGAAAGGATGGCGCGAAAGCCGGTGAGCGGATCAATCGTGGTGTCGAGGCCGAGCAGCATGCCGCCGAGCCCCGCGAGCCCCATGCCGACGAACGAGACCGTGCGCGCGATGGTCTTGTCGTTGATGCCCTTGATGCCGGCGAGCGTCGGGTTGTCGGCGACCGCACGCATCGCCTTGCCGGCGCGGGTGAAGGCGAGAAAGGCGAAGATCGCCGCCATCGCAGCCAGCGCGATCGCGAGGTTCTCGACCTGCTGCGGGCCGACGCGCAGGCCGGCGAAGCGCCAGTCGCGCATGAGCGGCAGGTCGTAGCCGCGCAGGTCGTTGCCGAAGGCGAAGCGCACCACGTTCTCGAGCCCGATGGTGAGGGCGATCGAGCCGATCGCCGTGGTGATGAAGCCGGCGGCGCGGAACGGCTTGAGGATCAATTCGTCGGTCGCCAGCCCCACGAGGCCGGCAACGAGGAAGGCGACGACGATCGCCGGCAGCACCGGCAGGCCGAACGAAACATTGGCGACGTAACCGGCAAACGCGCCGATCGTCGCGTGCGAGGCGACCGCGAAATTGGCAAACCGCAGCACGGCGAAGATGACGGTGAGCCCGATCGCCGGCACCGCCAGGATGGTGCCCGCCATCGCGCCATTGAGCAGCAGCTGCAGGATTTCCGTCACCACCGCCGCGCCTCACACCACCGCGACTGTCATTCCGGGGCGCCGCGCAGCGGCGAGCCCGGAATCCATGAACACAGGCACTGCAAAATCGGCTGGCTCCGTGTTCATGGGTTCCGGGCTCCCTCGCTGCGCGCGGGCTGCGGAATGACACTGAGAGTGACGGATACTCTCACCTCACCCGCCCAAAAATATCCGTCGGATCTCCGGGTCGGAGGCGAGCGCGCGCGCCTCGCCGCTGCGGCTGGTGCGCCCGTCCACCAGAATGTACGCGCGGTCGGCGACCGCGAGCGCCTCGCTCGCGTTCTGCTCGACCAGCACGATCGCCACGCGGTCGCGGTTGACCGCGCGCACCTCCTCGAACAGCCGCTCGGCTGCCGCCGGCGCGAGCCCGGCGGAGGGCTCATCGAGCAGCAGCAACTCCGGCTCGACCATCAGCGCCATCGCCATGGCGAGAATCTGCCGCTCGCCGCCGGAAAGCGTGCGCGCCGCGTGGCGGCGCTTGCCCGCCAGCACGGGAAAACGCGCGAGCACCTCGCCCATGCGCTCCGGGACTCGTGCGGGCGCGATGTAGCCGCCTATCTCCAGATTCTCGGTCACCGACATGCTGGGAAACACGTTGTGCTCCTGCGGCACGTAGGCGACGCCCAGCCGCGTGATGTCGCGCGGCGGCAGACCGACGAGCGAATGGTCCTTGAAGGTGATGGCCCCGCGCGAGGGCGTGATCAGGCCGGCGATCGTCTTGAGCAGGGTCGATTTGCCGGCACCGTTCGGGCCGATGACGCAGACAATTTCGCCGGCGTCGAGCGCGAAGTCGAGGCCTTTGAGAATCTCGTCCGCTGCCGTGTAACCGGCGACGACGTCCGTCACCTTCAGGAAGCCCATCGGCACGTTCAGGAAGCCCATTTCCGACGGCCCATGTAGGCTTCCTGCACCAGCGGATTCTCGGCGAGCGCGGCAAACGAGTCCTCGATCAAGGTGCGCCCTTCCGCGAGCACGATCACGTGGTCGCACAGCCGCGCGATCGCATCCATCTGATGCTCTATCAAAAGAATGGTGATGCCGTCCGCCGCAAGTTCGCGCAGCCGCTCGCCGATGGCGCGCGCGAGCGTCGGGTTGACGCCGGCGATCGGCTCGTCGAGCAGCAGCATCTTCGGCTCGGCCATCAGCGCGCGGCCGATCTCCAGCAGTTTCTTCTGGCCGCCCGAGAGTTCGGCGGCGGTGTTGTCGAGCACGCGCGTGAGTTCGAGCCGCCGCGCAATTTCGATGGCGCGGGCGTAAAGCTCGGCCTCGCGCTCCTTCATGGCGCCCGTGCGCAGCAGCGCGACGGAAAGCTTCTCGCCCGGCTGCGCCGGGCCGTGCAGCAGCAAATGTTCGAGCACGGTGAGGCGGGGAAAGCCGCGCGCGATCTGGAACGTGCGCACGAGCCCGCGCTGCGCGATGAAGTCGGGCCGCGCCCCGGTGATGTCGGCGTTATCGAACACGATCCGCCCGGAGTCGGGCGGCACGAGGCCGCTCACGCAATTGAACAGCGTCGTCTTGCCGGCGCCGTTCGGCCCGATCAGCCCGGTGATACGGCCGGCCTCGACCGCCAGCGTGACGCCGCGCAACGCCGCGACGCCGTAGAAGCTGCGGGTCACGGCGCGAACGTCGAGCAGGGCGGGCATCGGCGCACACTATCGGCGGTCGCCGGACGGTCAATATCAGCGCCACACGCCCGCCATTGTTGGCGGCAAAAACGTGCGCATTCCCGGAGGAAAAAATGCAGCTCTCGCGGCGCAATACACCTCAACCTTCGCGCGGGCGCTGGCGGCGGGGGCTCGTCGGCCTCGTGCTGGCGGCGGCGGCGCTCACGCTCGCGGCCGCTTCCGACGCCGCGCCGCGGCGCGGTGGCGGCGCGATGAACTATCGCGGCGGCGGTGGCTACCACGGCGCGATGGGCTACCGCGGCGGCGGTGGCTACCGCGGCGCGATGGGCTATCGCGGCGCCGGTGGCATGTATCGCTACGGCGCCGGCCGCATGGGCCC
>JAFAUQ010000155.1 GCA_019243195.1 Hyphomicrobiales bacterium | reverse complement strand
ATGGATTTTGCCGGCGTGCCGACCGGGATCGACATTCGTTTGGTGGTCGAAACCGGCGTTGCGCCGACCATCAACACGGGCATCGCCCATCGCGAGCCGGGCGTCGGCCAAGTCGGCGCCGGCGTCGTCAAGGCGCCGCTCAAATGTTTTGAGGACGCGCTCGTCGCCTTTGCCGAAACCATGGGCGTCGCATGAGCGTGATCCGCAACGAAGTGCGCCGCGCGACCTATCTGGACTCAATTGTCCTCATGCGGATGTCGCGCGAGATCGCGGCACTCGCGGGCGTCGAGGAAGCCGGCCTGATCATGGGCACGCCGGCCAACAAAGAAATATTGCGCGAGGCGGGCATTCTCGGCCCGGAAGGAGAGAGGGCGGAAGCCGGCGATCTGATCCTGGCGCTGCGCACTGGTGATGCCGATGCCGCCGAAGCGGCGCTCGCCGAGGCGCGCCGGCTGCTCGACCGGCCGAGCGCGCTCGGCGCCGCCGCGGCGGCCGATGCGCCGCGCACCTTGCGCGCGGCCTTGCGCGAATTGCCCGAGGCGAATCTCGCGTTGATCTCGGTGCCGGGCGATTTCGCCGTCGCCGAGGCGCGCAAGGCCCTCGACCTCGGGCTGCACGCGATGATCTTTTCCGACAACGTGCCGCTCGCCGACGAAGCCGCGCTCAAGCGCGAGGCGCGCGAACGCAGCCTGATGGTGATGGGACCCGACTGCGGCACCGCGATCATTGCCGGCGTGCCGCTCGCCTTCGCCAACGTGGTGCCGCGCGGCGAGATCGGCATCATCGGCGCCTCCGGCACCGGCATCCAGGAGATTTCCTCGCTGATCGCGCGCGCCGGGCGCGGCGTGAGCCACGCGATCGGCACGGGCGGGCGCGATCTCAAGGCGGAAGTCGGCGCGATCACCACCTTGATGGCGATCGACGCTTTGGATGCGGACGCGGCGACCAAACACGTGGTGCTGGTGTCGAAGCCGCCGGCCGCGGAGGTCGCGCGGCTTGTGCTCGATCGCATCGCGCGCAGCGCGAAGCCATTCACTGTTTGTTTTATCGGATCGCCCGGCCTGGCGCTGCCGGGCAACGCCCGCGCGGCGCCGACGCTCAAGGCGGCGGCGGAGCTGGCGCTCGGGAGCGCGCTTCCAAGCCGCGCTGCGGCGCTCGCGCCTCTGCGCGTGCGCGGGTCTTACGTGCGCGGGCTCTTCGCGGGAGGCACGCTGTGCAGCGAGGCGCAGGTGGTGTTCGCGGCGGCTGGCGTCCCGATGGCCTCCAATGTGCCGGTGCCGGGCGCCGCGGCGCTCACGGCCGCGCCTGCCGGCCATGCGATGATCGATCTCGGCGACGATGAATTCACGCGCGGGCGCCCGCATCCGATGATCGAGCCCGCGGTCCGCGACGCGCCGCTCGCCGCCGCGCTCACGGATTTGAGCGTGGGCGTCGTGCTGATCGATGTCGTGCTCGGCTACGGCGGCCATCCCGATCCCGCCGGCCATCTGGCCCAGGCGCTCGGCGGGCGGCGCGACGGCGTCGCCATCGTCGCCTCGGTCACCGGCACCGACGCCGATCCGCAGCCGCGACGCGAGCAGGTAGCAAAGCTCGAAGCGGCGGGCGTCGTGGTCGCGGATTCCAACGCCGACGCCGCGGCGCTGGCGCTTACGGCGGTGGGGCGCGCGAGCGGACGCGAGCGCGGAGCCGCCGCGCAATGAGTCTGGCGTTCGAGCGCAGCGACTCTGTCGGTCGCGCGGTTCAGGTCGTGCGCGCCGGCATCATTGCGCGCGACATTTGCCGGCGCGGCGCGCGGGGCGAGGTCGCGGCGGTATTCGAGCGCAGTCTTTATTGGCGCATCGGCGACGATTTCATCTGCATCGGCGAGCCGGCGATCGGCAACGGCCCGACGACATTGATCGTCGCCGCGCGCGTGACGGAGCTTGGCGTGCGGCAAGGCCTGCGCGCGATTATCGGCAACGAACGCATTACAATCGGCGATCTGCTGTTCGATTTTCGCAATTGCGCGACATGGCGCACGCCGAACTGGCCGGCACCCCTCTCCTCCGCCACGTTGCGCACGACTTGCGTCATGCTCGCGCAACGCGCGGCCGCCGAGAGTCCAGCAGACAGTCTCGCCCGCGCGGCGTTCGGCGACGACGACACTCCCCTCGCCCGCATTGCCCGCCCGCGCATTGCGAGATTTGCATCGCTGATGAGACAACCTCCGGCCTCGTCATCGCCCGCGAAAGCGGGCGATCCAGTAATCACCGCCCCCTCAGAACTGATAGGTCGTCGTTTACTGGATGCCCCGCTTTCGCGGGGAATGACGAGGGAAGGGGTGGTGCATGATCTCATCGGGCTCGGTTACGGACTAACTCCATCCGGCGATGATTTTCTGATTGGTGCGCTCACGATGCTCGATGCACTCGAGCAAACAAACATGCACGCGGCGCTCGGCCACGCCGTCGTCGCGGCCGCGGACCGCAGCTCGCCGCTGAGCGCGAGCTTCCTGCGCGCGGCGGCGGACGGTCACGTTGGGGAAAACGTTCACACGATGATCGCGGCGATCCTCACCGGCGATGCCGACGCCGCGGTCGCGGCGGCGGCGCGCATCGGTCACACGTCGGGCTGGGATGCGCTCGTAGGCGCGGTGGTCACTGTAACCCGCATGAGCGAAGCGACATGCGGGGCGACCATTCCCGGATGTCGCGCTACGCGCTCATCCGGGCTACGGCAGGATTACCGCTGCTGATAGGGCGGCGTGGTCGCGGCGGTGTCGGTCTTCGGCAGCACCACCACGCGGGTGCCGACCTGCACCCGGCCGTAGAGATCCTCGACGTCCTCGTTGGTCAGGCGGATGCAGCCCGACGAAACGAAGGTGCCGATGGTCGACGGCTGGTTGGTGCCGTGGATGCGGTAGATCGTGTTGCCGAGATAGAGCGCGCGCGCGCCGAGCGGATTGCCCTCTCCACCCGCCATGAAGCGCGGCAGGTAGGGTTGGCGCTCGATCATCTCCGGCGGCGGATGCCAGTCGGGCCACTCGGCCATGCGGGCGATGCGCTGGGTGCCCGACCAGGTGAAGCCCTCGCGGCCGACGCCGACGCCGTAGCGCAGCGCCTGGCCGTTGCCGAGCACCAGATAAAGATAGGTGTTCGACGTATCGATGATGATGGTGCCGGCGGGCTCGCGCGTGTTGTAACTCACGACCTGGCGGCGGAAGCGCGGATCGAGTTGCTTCCGCTCGCCGCTCTCGGGCCGGATATCGGGCGGCAGCGAGCCCATCTGCTCGGTACCGACGGCGCCGGGCGGACGCGTCCCGGGCGCGTAGGACGGGTCGGGCTGAACCGGAACCGCGGCCTGGCCCGGCGCGGACGAATAGGGAGCCGTGCCGGGATAGGGCTGGACGCCCGATTCCGGATAGGGCTGCGTGCCTGGATAGGGCTGTGTGCCGGGATAGGGCTGCGTGCCAGGATACGGCTGATTGCCGGCGTAGGGTTGCGTCCCGGGATAAGGCTGCGCGGCGGGATACGGCTGCGTGCCGGGATACGGCTGATTGCCGGCATAGGGTTGCGTCCCGGGATAAGGCTGCGCGGCGGGATACGGCTGCCGGTGACCCTGGTCGGCTCCGGCATTGGCGCGCGGCTGCGGGCGATCGACATCGCCCGGCACGCTGCCGACCGGCATGTCGTCGATATCCCACTCGGCCGGCGCCGGCGCCTGGCCGCGGTAGTAGGGCGAGGGTGCCTGATAATAGGGTGGATAATTTTGCGCCTGGGCGAAGTCGCTCGCGGCGAAACAGGCGGCCAGCAGGCCGAGCGTCAAGGTCGTACGGAACATTGGCAAAAACCCGTCCCCGTGGGTCAAGAGCCTTGTCGGCGAGGAATCGCGCAGGAACAAGGCAGGTTTTCGACAATCTCGGGAAGAGTGGTTGAGGAAGCGTGAACGGCGCAGCCGGTTCGCAACGCATTCCGGCAAGCTACTGAGAAGACGCAATAAAACCGGAGCCGTTCGCCGACTGTGGAAGCGGCGTGGAAATCGCTGCCGGCACGCGATGAGGCCTGCTAGCTTCCCTAGTGCCGCGAACCCGAAGTTCGCACCACTTACCGCTAGTCCGTTTGCGAACTTCGGGTTCAAAGCGGCACTAGAATCATGGAGTTGCTAGTGTCCTACGATTCCGAAGTTCGCTTCCGAGCGGGCTGCAGACTCTGGCGAACTTCGGAATCGGGACACTAGCCGGTCTTCCTTGGGGGATTCGCATGCACATTACACTTGCCCACGTCGGTCCGCTCGTGGCGTTGCTCGCCGGCATCCTCATCCTGATCATGCCGCGCCTGCTCAACTACATCGTCGCCATCTATTTGATTTTCGTCGGGATTACCGGGCTTTGGCCGCGGCTGCTGCATTAGCCGGAGGACGGACGACAGACGACAGAGGACGGATCCGCTGACGCATCACCTCCCGTTTTCCGTCCTCCGTCGTCTGTCCTCCGTCATCTGAATGGAACCGCCGGCCTCTCCGGGAGTTACCATGCTACCGGAGGGACGGTCATGACAGTCAGCCTCACGCCGCTTGTCGCGCTCATCGCCGGCGTCTTGATCCTGCTGATTCCGCGGCTGCTGAACTTCATCGTGGCCATTTATCTGATCATCGTCGGGGTGATCGGCCTGTTCCCCGGCCTGCTGCACTGACCGCGCGAGGGGCGAAGCAAATGTCGACGCTCATAAGTGTTCTTATCACCTTCGTGGTTGTCATCCTGGTGCTCTACTTGGTCAACTTGCTGCCGATCGATGGCCGGGCCAAGCAGATCGTCCGTATCATCGTGATCATCATCGGTATCCTCTCCCTGCTGCGCGCGCTCACGGCGTTTCCGTTTTGAGTGGATTTCCACCCCTCGTCATCGCCCGCGAAAAGCGGGCGATCCAGTAACAACAGACTTATCAAATAAAACTCCGGCCGGCGTTTACTGGATACCCGCTTCCGCGGGTATGACGACTGAGCGTCATTTATTTGCGGTATTGACCATCACCGCTATAATCCGGACTCACTTATGAGCGGATGCAATAAATGCAGCGCGGCCATCTTGACGATCTGCGGGCGTTCGTCGCCGTCGGGCGCGAGCGCAGCTTCACCAAAGCGGCGGCGAAGCTCGGCGTCTCGCAATCGGCACTGAGCCACACCATGCGCGAACTCGAATCGCGGCTCGGGGTTCGCCTGTTGACGCGCACGACCCGCAGCGTGTCCCCCACGGCGGCAGGCGAGCGTTTGCTCAATACCGTGGGTCCGCGGTTCGAGGAGATCGACGCCGAGCTCGCGGCGGTGAGTGAACTGCGCGACAAGCCCGCCGGCACGATCCGCATCACCGCCACCGAATACGCCGCCGACGGAATCCTGCTGCCGAAGCTCGCGAAGCTGTTGCGCGACTATCCCGACATCAAGGTCGAAATCATCATCGACTACGGGCTGACCGACATCGTCGCCGAACGTTACGACGCCGGCGTGCGCAACGGCGAGCAGGTGGCCAAGGACATGATCGCGGTGCGCATCGGGCCGGATATGCGCATGGCGGTGGTGGGAGCGCCCTCCTATTTCAAAACCCGGCCCGAGCCGAAGAAACCGCAGGACCTGACGAGCCACAACTGCATCACGTTGCGGCTGCCCACCCACGGCGGATTATATGCATGGGAGTTCGAGAAAGGCGGACGCGAACTCAAGGTGCGCGTCGACGGCCAGCTCACCTGCAACACCAGCGCACAAATGCTCACCGCCGCATTGGCCGGATATGGCTTGGCCTATCTGCCCGAAGACATGGCGCAGCCGCATATCGCCAAGGGCCGACTCAAGCGCGTGCTCGCGGACTGGTGCCCGCCCTATTCCGGGTATCACCTCTATTACCCGAGCCGGCGCCAGTCTTCGGCGGCGTTCGCGCTCGTGGTCGACGCGCTGCGGCAGCGGAGTTAGTTAGTTCGTAGGGCGGATTAATTTAACCGAAGGTGTAATCCGCGGCCTTCCAAACACTCGGCGTAAAATGGCGGATTACGTGGGCCATGGCCCGCTAATCCGCCCTACGGACACGCGATCACACAACCCGTGCGTTGCTCTCGAGGCTTGTGCAGCAGCGCCGCGGCGACGCCGCCGCCGGCGGCTAGCGCCGCGACCATGCTGGCAGCGAACGCCGCGCCGAGGCCAGCGCGATCGGCAAGGAAGCCGAGCGCCGGCGTGCCAAAGCCGAGCGCCACGTCGAGGAAGGCCGTGTAGGCGCCCATGGCGAGGCCACGGCTTTGCGCCGGCACGAGGCGAACCGCCTCGACGCCGAGGCCGGGATAAACCAGCGAGTAGCCGAAGCCGGTGAGCGCCGCGCCGGTGAGCGCAATCGCGAAGGAAGGTGTGAGCCAGATCGCCGCCAGGCCGGCCGCTTCGATCAGCACGCACAGCAGCGCGACTTTGGCGCCGCCGAAGCGGTCGGCGAGGTGGCCGAGGAAGAAGCGCGTCAGGACGAACACCAGCGCGAACGCCGTGAACGCCGGCCACGCCGCCCAGCCGCGCGCGACGAACAGCAAGGCGCCGAACGCGGTGATTGCGCCGAAGCCGATGCTGCTGAGCGCGGCGCCGACGCCCGGAACCCACACGGCCGCCATCACCTTGAATAGCCCGGTCGGCACGCGGCCCATGGACGGCACGCGGCGCAGCCAGGCGACGGCGACGAGCGTCGCGAGCGGCAGCACGGTCGTCGCCAGCGCCACCCCGGCAAAGCCGTAACGCGCATAGAGCGCGGTGCCGATCGGCGCGCCGGCCGCGAAGGCGCCGAACATCGCGCTGCCGATCCAGGCCAGCACCTTGCTGGTGTTTTCAACGGTGAGGATCGCGAGGCCCCAAAGCTGCGCACCGGTGATGATGAAGCTTTCGCCGACGCCGAGGAGCGCGCGGCCGAACAGCAGAACGGCGACCGAGAGCCCCGGCCGCGCGATGAAGGCTAGCGACAGCAGATAGAGCAAGCCCGCCGCGGCGGCGATCGTCAGGCCGGCAACGACCGCATGCTTCGGCCCGCTTGCGTCGGCATAGCGGCCGGCCCACACCCGCGAGAGGATGGCGGCGCCGAACTGGCTGCCGGCGACAAGCCCGACGAGGAAAGTGCCGAGACCAAGGCCCTGATGCACGTGCAGCGGCAGGACCGGCAGCGCCATGCCGATGACGAGGAAGGCGACGAACACCGCCGCCATGACCGGCAGCAGGTTTGTGACCGAGGGGTTGCGCATCTGATGGGATTTGTCGCTTTCGCTCGTATTCATGATCGATCGCTCCGGCTGCGCGGCGGTGGACTGCCGCCGCCGAGCCCACGCCTTGTTGTATGCAGCGCGGCGCCTTGCGATTAGCCGGGATAATGCGCATGGAGTTATGAACGGAAATCATAAATGCGCGTCGTCATTGCGAGGCCCGCAGGGCCGAAGCAATCCAGGGCTGCGCGCGTTGCCCTGGAGTCCGCTCGCAATCACTTCTACGTCTGATCGCCCGCCCGCGCCGCCTCGGCGAGGGCACGCTCGTGGCGCCAGCGCAAGATCGCCGAGTTGAGTTCGCCGCCGTAGATGAAGATCGCCGCCGACAAATAGAGAAAGACCAATGCGATCATGGCGGACGCGAGGCCGGCGTAGGTCGTCACGTAGCGGTTGGCGTATTGCGCGAGATAAGCCCCGAACCCGGCGCCGCCGGCGAGCCACAGCGCGATCGTGACGACGACGCCGGGCAGGATCTGCCGTATCCGCCGCCGGCCGGCCGGCAGGAAGAGATGCAACAAGACGAGCGCGATGATGAGAACGGCAGAGGCGACCCCGAGGCGCGCGACGGTTCCGAGGCGGTCGAGCGGGGCAAGCCAGTGCACGTAGCGCGCCGCGGTTTCCACCAGCAACGGCGCCAGCACCACCAATACCGCCACCACCAAGAGCGCGATCGCGCTCACCAGCACGTAGAAGATCGACTCGGCGCGCAGCAGCCACCAGCTGCGCGTCTCCATCACGTCGTAGGCGCGGTTGAGCCCGATGCGCAGGCTCTCGATGCCGTTCGAGGCGAAATAGACCGCGAGCGCCGCGCTGATGGCGACGGCGGGACTTTGCCCCGCGCTCTGCACCGCGTGCTGCACCTCCTGCACGTCGCCGGCGATCGGGGCGGCGACCTCACGCGGCCAGGCGCCGAGAAGAATGCGCCCGGCCTCGATGCCGAGGTCGCTCGAGCCGATCGCGCCGGCGAGCGCATTGACGAGGATCAGGAACGGAAACATCGCGGCGAGGACCGCAAAGGCGATGTAGCTCGCAATCGCCCAGCCGTCGGAGTTGAGGAAATGCTCGAAGGCGTCGAGTGGGATGCGCAGGTACCAGGGCGAGCGTGCGATGATGGGCCCGAGCAGCCCGGATTGGGCCGCCGATTGGGTCGGATCGCCCGGGTCGCGCACGGCCACGCCCCGCGATCAGGCCATGCCGGTGCCGGCGCGACCGGCGCAGGTGAGAACATGAAGCAAAGGATCGCGCATCGTCTTCATGCCTCGCGGATGACCCATCGGCAGGTTCGAACAGGATGATGGCAGCCGCCTCGCGCGGCCGCAATGCAGCGAAAGAACGCGAAGGCGCGCGCTTGCGTTCCGGGCGGTGGAACCGCGTGCCGGGCCCTGCGTTGCCGGTCCGACATAACGGCGAGGCTCAAGGAGGCGCGAGCGCGGGCGTGAGTGATTCATGAACGAGGCTCCGACAGAACGCTCGGCGGGGCTACCGCGGCGTGCGCTTGCGGCGGCGCGGCCGTTCCTCGTCAAATCCGACGCCGTGTGGACCGGGGTCGCGCGCGCAGCGACGATCGGCATTTTCCTGCTGCTGCTGGCCGGTGCGCTCGACCTTGCCCGCGTGCTGTTTCTTCCGCTCGTTTCAGCGCTGGTGTTTGCCTTCATCTTCGGACCGCTGCAGGTGGCCGCCGCGCGCCGGCGGGTGCCCGGCTGGCTGTTTGCGCTCGGCTGCGTCGTGGCCCTGATCGCGATCATCAACCTCATCATCATCCTGACCGCCGCCCCGCTGATCGAATGGCTCGGCCGCGGTCCTGACATCGCCAAATCGCTCGGCGACAAGCTGCGCATCCTCGCCGGGCCGTTTTCCGCCGTGCAGGACCTGCAGCGAGCGCTTTCGCCCGGCAGCGCGAAGGTCGGGATGAACATCGAAGTGACGACCTTCATCACGCCGGCGCTTGCCTTCCTCACCCCGGCGCTTGGGGAACTAGTGGTCTTCTTCGCGGCGCTGTTCTTCTTCCTGGTCGGCCGTAACCACATGCGGCGGCACGTGGTGCTGTTCTTTCCCTCCAAGGAGGATCGGCTGCGCGCACTGCGCGTGCTCAACGAGATCGAGGACAACCTAACCCGCTATCTCGCGACCACCGGCGCCATAAACCTATGTCTCGGCTTCATCGTCGGCTGCGCTACCTGGATCATCGGCCTTCCCAACCCGGTCATGTGGGGCGTGCTCGCCTTTGCCTTCAATTTCCTGCCCTACGTCGGCCCGTTGATCATCACGATCGCGCTGTTCGTCGCCGGGCTCGTGGTGTTTCCGGCGCTCGGGCCGGCGCTGATCGCGCCGGCGTTTTTCGTTGGGCTCACAACGCTCGAGGGCCATTTCATCACACCCAACATCGTCGGCCGGCGGCTCGCGCTCAGCCCGGTGCTGGTGTTCGTCGGACTGGTGTTCTGGACCTACCTGTGGGGCCCGATGGGGGCGCTGTTGGCAACGCCGCTCGTGATCGTCGGCACGGTCATCGCCAACGATTTCCTGGCGAAGAACGAAATTGAATTGCCGGAATGAAGGGCGAATGGCGAATAGCCAGTGTGCGTGGTGAGTGGAGAATGGTGAATAGGGCATCCGGGTTATTCACCATTCACCAATCACTATTCACCCTTCTTGCTGGGTAACCTGGAACCTTTCGCCCTCCCACGCATTGTCGGGTGGAAAACACGGGAGTCCGGACCATGCTCTCCACCATCCTGATCATCATT
>JAFAUQ010000253.1 GCA_019243195.1 Hyphomicrobiales bacterium | reverse complement strand
CCTGGGGCCAACTCGATCAGCGTCATTGCGCCGCCCCCCTTGCGGTCGATTGTGAACACTCCGAGGTCGGTAATAACCATGTCGACGACGCCGGCGCCGGTGAGCGGGAGCGTACAGCGCTTGAGCAGTTTCGGCTCATCCTTGGCGGTGTGCTCCATGATCACCACCACCCGCTTGACCCCGGCCACCAGGTCCATGGCGCCGCCCATGCCCTTCACCATCTTGCCCGGGATCATCCAGTTGGCGAGGTCGCCGTTCTCGGCCACCTGCATGGCGCCGAGGATCGACAGGTCGATGTGCCCGCCGCGGATCATGGCGAAGCTGTCGGCGCTGGAGAAATAGCTCGTCGTCGGCAGCTCGGTGACGGTCTGTTTGCCCGCGTTGATCAGGTCCGCATCTTCCTCCCCCTCGAACGGGAACGGACCGGTGCCGAGCATCCCGTTCTCGCTTTGCAGCTGCACGCTCATGCCCGGCGGGATGTAGTTCGACACCAGGGTAGGAATGCCTATGCCGAGATTGACGTAGAAGCCGTCGCGCAGCTCCTTGGCGGCGCGTTCGGCCATCTGCTCGCGGCTCCAGGGCATATGATGACTCCTCTCACTTATCAGCGACGACACTCAGGCGAATAGCGAATAGTGAGTAGCGAATAGAAAAGGTAGTTACCATTCGCCATTCGCCGTTCGCTTCTGATCACTGAGTCCGCTTGCGCACCGTCCGTTGCTCGATGTGTTTCGTCGCGTTCGGCACGTGGAGGATGCGCTGCACGAACACGCCCGGGGTGATGATGTGGTCGGGATCGATGGTGCCCGGCTCGACCAGGTTCTCGACCTCCGCGACCGTCGCCTTCGCGGCGGTCGCCATCATCGGATTGAAGTTGCGCGCGGTCTTTCGGTAAACGAGGTTGCCTTCGGTATCGCCCTTCCAGGCGTGCACGATCGCTAGGTCGGCGACGAGCCCGCGCTCCATCACATACATCGCGCCGTCGAACTCGCGTACTTCCTTGCCGTCGGCGATCTGGGTGCCGACGCCGGTTTTGGTGAAAAAGGCGGGAACCCCGGCGCCGCCGGCGCGGATGCGCTCGGCAAGCGTTCCCTGCGGATTAAATTCGATCTCCAGCTCTCCCGCGAGATATTGCTGTGCGAAGGTCTTGTTCTCGCCGACGTAGGACGAAATCATCTTGCGGATTTGTTTGCTGTCGAGCAGCAGCCCGAGGCCGACGCCGTCGATGCCGGCGTTGTTCGACACCACAGTGAGGTTCTTGACGCCGGATTCGCGGATCGCCTGGATCAGGCTTTCCGGTATGCCGCACAGTCCGAAGCCGCCGGCCATGATCATCATGCCGTCCTTGAGCAGGCCGGCAAGCGCCGCGCGCGCATCGGGATAAACCTTTCGCATGGGTAGCGCCTCCGCAGTCTGCATAGCCGCGCAATGGCAAAGGTCAAGCGTAGGCGGAGGACAGACGACGGACGACAGACGACGGATGATCGAGGATGCGCAAGTCGCGTGAGCTATCCGTCGTCCGTCATCTGTCCTCTGTCGTCTGAACTTGCGGCGTCGCGCCGTTGAGCACGGTCTGCGCCATCGTCCGGTCGAAGTTCTGGCCGCTCAAGATGACGGCGGCGCGCCGGCCGTGCAGTCGCTCGCGCTCCTTGATCAGGGCCGCGAGCGCCACCGCGCCGGCGCCCTCGGCAAGCGAATGGGTGGCGGCGAACATGATGCGGATCGCAGCGGCGATCTCGTCTTCCGACACTTCGACGATGCGCGCGGCGCCGCGGCGGATGATTTCGAGCGCTTGCGGGTCCGGCACGCGTACCGCGACGCCTTCGGCGAAAGTTTGCGCCGAATTGGTCGGCACCACGCGGCCGGCCTCGACCGAGAGCCGGTAGGCATTGGCGCGCTCCGCCACCACGCCGACGATCGCGGTTTTCAGGCCGAGCGCATCGCGCACGCCGATCATGCCGGAGATGCCGGAGCCGAGCCCGATCGGCACGTAGACAACGTCGAGATCGGCGCACGCGGTCAGCAATTCGTGCGCGTAGGTCGCAACGCCGACAACGAGGTCGCGGTGGTAGGACGGCGCAAATTCGAGCCCGCGCACGGCCGCGATGGCGGCGGCGTGGTCCTTCGCCTCGTCGAAGTCGCGCCCATGCTCGATCAGCTCCGCCCCGAAGGCGCGCATGGCTGCGTTTTTATCGGGCGAATTCCCGAACGGCACCACGATGGTGACGGCAAGTCCGAGGCGATGCCCGGCAAAGGCGAGCGACTGGCCGTGATTGCCGGTGGTCGCCGAGACGATGCCCGCGACGTCGGGCCGTGCGCGCTTGAGGCGATCGACATAAACCAGGCCGCCGCGCACCTTGAACGCCCCGATCGGCGTGTGGTTCTCGTGCTTGACGACGACCTCGACGCCGGTCGCCGCCTTGAGCAGCGGCCACGCGTACTGCGGCGTCGGCGGGACGGCGGTCCGCACCACGGGCAGCGCAGCTTCAATGTCGGCGAGGGTGAACATGGCGAATGGTGAGTAGATTGGTGAGTAGTGATTGGTGAATAGTGAGTAGTGAGGAATGAATGGGAGAGCAACACCACTCACCACTCACTATTCACCACTCACTATTCCTCACAACTCTCCGCACCCCAGGCGCCTGCGCCACCTCGGCAATCAGCTTATTGATCAGCGCCTGGCCGAAGGCGTTGAAGTCCTGCGCCGCCATCACGAAGGCGCGCGGCCCGCCGATCACGTTCTGGCGGTAATAATTGTCCAGACCGCCTGGCGGATTGGTGTGCTCCGGGTTCCATGCGAGCGGGCGCTCGCTCAGGATCACGAGGCCGTTAATGGTGACGCCCTTGGCGATTGCCTCGTCGCGCGCGACGGCGGCGTCGCGCCCGCTGTTGTTAGTGCCGTCGCCCGATACGTCGATGGTGCGGCGTACCGATTCGAACGGCGCCCGCTCGAGCTGCGCCATGGCGAAATCGATCGCCGCGCTGATCGAGGTGCGGTCGTTGAACGAGCGCGGCGCCTCGAGGATGCGGTCGCCGAACTGGCGCGCCGAGCCGGCGTCGCCGATGGCGGTCCAGTCGATCACCAGCTTCTGCGACATCACCCCCGACCACTCCGTAAAGCACACGCCGATGCGACTGTGGGTGCCGGAGCGGATCGCCTCGATGACACGCGGATCGGACAGCGCGTGGCCGTACCCGCGCCGCTGCAGCTCGAATTTTTCCGGATCGACGCTGCGCGAGGTATCGGAGGCGAGGACGAGCAGCAGGTCGACTTTTTCCGCCGCGCGCGCCATGGGCGCGAGCAGCATTAGGGCAATGGCCGCCATCCACCAGCCCGCGCGCAATCGTGCAGACATTTTGGCCTCCATTCCGTGCCGACAGTTTAGCCGATCCAGCGGCGGCCGCACGCGTTGAATTTTGCCGGCCGCCTCCTCGGCCGGCCGGCGGGGTGTCCGTGCCCGCCCGGACAATCGCGCCTGGAATATGGGCCGCGTCGTCGAGCCTTCACAGCTTGACCCATGGGACCCGATATTGAGTAGTGTCAACCGATGCGCACCGCGAGCTACGACAGCACGGATCGGCTGTCCTGGACTTCGGCGTCGGGAGCAGGTTGCGAGCTTCCCGTCTTCCTGCCGGTCTATCAGCCGCGCGAGACGGTGTTTCGTCTCGCCGTCTCGCAGCACGCGCACGCCATCGCCGGCATCATCGTCAACGCGTATTTTTTGTACAAGCAGCGCCCGATTCGCGAGACGCTCGTGCGGACCGGCTCGCTCAAGGAATACATCGGATTCGACGGCCTTATCGCCACCGACTCGGGTGCCTTTCAAGGGTTCACGCGGCAGCTCTTTCTTTCCAACAAGGACATTGTCCGTTTTCAGGACGCGATCGGCTCCGACGTGATCGCGCCGCTCGACCTCGTCACCCCGCCGGGCGACAACCGCACGATCGCCGCCAAGAAGCTCGCCGCGACGGAAAAGCGAATTATCGAAGGTCTGGCTCTCGTCGAGCGCGGCACGTTGGCCGGCGTGCAGCAGGGCGGGCGCTTCATGGACCTTCGTCACCAGAGCGTTGTGCGGCTGATGGAGCTCGAGGTCGAATATCTGGCGATCGGCAGCCTCGTTCCATTCTTCAACGTCAATCATGATCTGAACTTCGTCGGCGCAGTCATCCGCGACGCCCGCGCCGCCGCCGGCTCGGACATTCCGATGCATATCTATGGTGCCGGAGACCCGAGCGAATTGCCGTTCATGTTTGCGATGGGAGCGGACATTTTCGACTCTTCCTCATACAAACAATATGCCAACGATGGATGGTACATGACGCCGTTCGGTGCGCTGCGGGACTCCGGTCCGATCACGGCCGGGGAGTATGCCTGCGCATGTCCGATCTGCGGCGGCGCCGCGATCGGTGACGTGTTCGCGGATAAAGACCTGCTCGCGCAGCACAATCTCAATACGATTCTCATGACGATCGAGCGGCTGCGCAGCCTGCGGCGCGGCCTGGGCCTCGACGCCTATCTTTCAGAGTTGCTGGACCTCCATCAACGCTGGTTCCCGGACAGCCTCCTACGCAACAGTTGGCTCGCGCTGCACGACTGAGCGGGCGAGGACCAGACCGACCTCGTCCCCGGTCTCGAATGTCGCCAGTTCCGTCAGGTCGAAGCGACGGGCAAACCTTTCGATCACGCGCAATTCGCGCCGCCCGATCGCGTTGCGCTTGACCATCGCCTCGCGCGAACCGGTTATGACCGCGATGGCGGCCGGCACCTCGGCCAAGGTTTCGAGCAATCCCTTGTCTTGCCGGTCCACAACGGGAACCAGCTTGAGCATCAGGGCAAGATCGAACGATTCGACCTGATGGCCCCCGGCAACGGCGTTCCAGCCGGATGCGATATCCCAGGTGCAACCCACGAGAATGTCATCGCCTCGCCAGCGCGCGTAGGCGTCGACCGCATCGATGACGGCGGCGTCGCGGTCGCAGGCGCAGTAGCGCTTGAGACCGGGGAAACGCTCGAACGGAAACAGCAACGGCATCAGGCCGCACCCGACGTCAATGATCGATTCGATCCGGTCGATCTTGCCGGCGAGAAGATCGAAGAACTCATCGACATGGGGCAGGCGTTCGGCAGTGCTCACATGCCGGGCTGCCGCGGCATGCAGGATGGCCGTGACGTGTTCGCTGCTCCCCTGGCGGGGCAATGTTTCGAGTTCCTGCAGGGCCGCTGTATAGGATTGGTCAACGCGGCGGTATCGGCGCAGGTCGTAATAAATCGCCTTCTTCGCGGCGGCGGCCGCACGTTTGAACGCGGCGGTGCGTTTGACCCGATCGGGGGACGGGTCGCGCAGCACGATCCGCTGCAGATCCTCCAGCGGGCGCCAGGTTTCCAGAATGCGCAGCTTCGCATCAGCTTCTGAAATCCGGTAGCGGCCGGCTGCGGCGCGCGCAATCTCGCCGGCGAGACCGTCGAGAACCGCAGATACGGAGTTTTGCGCCGCCGGCGGTTCCTTGTTCATGGCGTCGTCACCGCGCCGGCACGGGCGCCGGCGAAAAAGCGATCTCCACCAAGGTGCCGGCGTTGACCGCGCTCTTGATCGCGAAGGAGGCGCCGTTCGCCTCGGCAAGCGCCTTGGTGAGCGGCAGCCCGAGCCCCGCATCGCCCGAGCCCCAGCGGGTCGAAGTCGGCAGCCGGCGGAACGGTTCGAGCGCCGCCGCGATCTCCTTTTCGCTCATGCCGATGCCGGTGTCGCGTACGCGCAGCATGGCGCCGCGTTCGCCCGCGGCAGTCGAGACGATCACCTGGCCGCCCGCGCCGGTGAACTTAATCGAGTTCGACAGCAGATTGAGCACGATCTGGCGGATTGAACGGGCGTCGGCGACGACCGGCGGCACATTCGGCGCCAGCGAAGTGCGGATGATGATGCGTTCGCGGTTCGCCTGCGGCTGCATCAGCGCGACGCACTGCTGTACCAGGCCGTTGAGGTTGACCCTCGCAAAGGTGAGGTCGAGCGCGCCCGCCTCGATCTTCGACAGATCGAAGAGGTCGTTGATCAGCGCGACGAGATGCCCGCCCGCCGTGTGGATGTCCTTGGCGTAGTCGCGGTAGCGCTCGTTGCCGATCGGGCCGAACTGTTCCTCCATCATCACCTCGGAGAACCCGAGCACCGCGTTGAGCGGCGTGCGGATCTCGTGGCTGATCTTGGCGAGGAAATCCGATTTCGCCGTCGACGCGCGTTCCTCCCGGCGCTTGGATTCGATCAATTCCTCTTCCGCTCGTTTCCATTGCGTGAGATCGCGCAGCACCGCGCAGAATTTCTCGCCGCCTTGGCCGATCCGGCCGAGCGTCATGAACAGCGGGATGAGCCCGCCCTGACGCGCGCGGCCGATCACCTCGCGTCCGGGAGCGAGCACGCTCGCAAGGCCCGGATGGGTGAGCCGGTCGAGATAGATTTCCGCGGCGGCGCGGCTTTCCGCTGCAAACAATTCGGTGAACGGCTGCCCGCGCAGGTCGTCGGCGTTGCAGCCGAACAGCGCCTCGGCGCTGCGGCTGAGATCCGCAATGCGGCGGTCGCCCGTGAGCACCACCACGCCGTCGGTCGCCGTGTCGATGATCGATTTGAGCTCGCGGTTCTCCGCTTCGCGCGCGCGCAACACGCGCTCCGCATCGTCGAGCCGAGCAAGCAGGTCGGGCGGCGGCGCAGCGTCGCTCGCGACCGGCGCGGCAACGGGCGCGGCGGGCGTTCCGGCATCGGCGGATTTCGGCTCGGGCTCGCCCGGGGGCACGGCTTCGTCCGCCTCATGCGGCGCGCCCAGTGCCTTGGCGATCTCGCTGAAATTGGTGCGCTCGACCGAAGTGAGAACCGGCCGCTTCTCGGGCGGCGCCGGGCCGGCGGTACGAAACGGCACCACGTTCTTGGCGGCCGGCACGACGGTGAGCAGCGGCTTCGGTTCGACGAGTGTTTCGGGGTCCGATGCGGCCGCGGGCGACGCGCGGTCGGCTGCCGCGGCGTTGAGCGCGGCAACGTCGCGGCAAATGCCGAACCCGCGATAGCCGCGGAACGTCCGATCGCGGTCGAAGGTGGGCAGTCCCGAAAGCTCCACGTCGATGGGCGCGGCGGCACCATCGACCGGCCAGCTCACATGGATGCCGCTCCAGGTCTCGCGCGACGCGATCGCCTGTTCGACGCGATTCTCGGGATCCAGCGCGAGCGCCTCGCGCACCTCCGCCCAGGGCCGGCCGATGAGGGCGGCGGTGCGTGACCCCATCGCTTCGGCAAACTCGTCGCCGAGCGTGAAGCGCCCGTCCGCATCGATCTGCCAGACGAACCGCAGCGGATGTTTGCGTTGCTCCCTCTCGGGCGCGTGCTCACTTTCCCCGGTTGCGGGGATAGGGTCGGGGTGAGGGGGACTCTCAACCGCCGGAGTGTTTGCAGGCGTAAGGATAAGCACACTCACCGCCCCGGCGCCGATTCGCTCGGCGTCCGCCATGTCCTCGGCTGCGAGCGCCGCGAAACTCGTTGCTTCGCCCAAGCGTGCCTTCGCGCGCGGCGTCGCATGCAGCAACGTGCCGTCGGCGTCGAAGCCGGCGATGGGCGCTTCGCTTCCGGCGAAGAGACGCGCCACCCGTTCGGCAAGCGGCAGCGCCGGCCCGACCGTCTCGTTTGCTGCGATGAGGATCGCCGGCATGCCGTTGGTCAGCGCGAAACGCGAGCACGCGCACGCGACTGTGCGCCCGAGCGCGCCGATCCCGCGCAGCCGCTCCAGCCGCGAGGCGCCGCCGTGCGGCAAGGCGCCGGCGAGCCGCGCGACCTGCGAGGCGAGCGGATGCGCCGCCGACATGCGCCGCTCCGCGAGCGCATGCGGACTGGCCGCGCCCAGCGCCGTGGCACCCGCAGCATTCGCCCACAGCACGCGCGTTGCGTCCGCCGCCCACAGCCACACCGGCGCGGCCGCAAACGCGTGGCTCGCCAAGCGCGGGTCGCGCAGAAAGGTGAGAAGTGGGTCCGAGTGCATCGAAGGGGCTGCGGAGCACCGTTGCGCACTCACTTAATAATGGTCTCGCCGGACTCCCGTCCACGGCGCCCGCCGCCGGCTTCGCAACGCAGCGGGGATAACCTTAAGACGTCCGGGAACTGACCGTAGCTCGCGACATATGCTCTCTGGGGCGGTAATGTGGTGCCCGCAGCATCAACGATGCTTTATTGGCGCCGAGCCGTGGGAGGTCATGATGGCGAAGGACCCGATGTCAAGTTTTGAAATTCCCGCCGACATGCGGCGGATCGCGGAAACGAGCGTCGCACAGGCGAAACAGGCGTTCGAAGGGTTCATGACCGCCGCCCAGCAGGCGGTCTCACGCATGGAGAGCCAGACCGCGGCCGCGCACGCCGGCGCGACCGATGCGAGCCGCAAGGCAATGACCTTCGCCAGCCAGAACATGGCGGCATCCTTCGCCTTTGCCCAAAAGTTGGCGCAGGCGCGCGACGTCGAGGAGGTGATGCGGCTACAGGCCGATTTCCTGCGCTCGCAAATGCAGACGTTCGCCGCGCAAGCACAGGAACTCGGCACCTCTTTCACCCAGACCGCCGCCGACGCCAGCCGCCGCGAATAGCCGACCGGGAGGCGCAGGCGCCTTCGCACCTGCGCCATGCCTTCCGCGACGTAATGTCCTGCCGCAGCCAAGCCGATCGGGCAGCGGCAATTACTCTTATCTATCCAGTGGCTTGCCTTGCTGTTTGACGAAGCTTTCGTCATTGGTGCAATGCAATATTATTGTTGCAATGCACCATTTTCGATGCTATATGAGCCGTGTTGAACAAGGGCAGCCGGCGCCTCCGTGAGTCCGGCCGCCGTAGAGCCCCATCATCCGAGGACCGAACCCATGACCGAGACTGCCGCAGGCACGGCCAAATCCAAGGCCGCCGCCCCAATCATCCCGCTGTTCGAACTGCCCAAGTTCGACCTGCCGAAATTCGATCTGCCCAAGCTCGAAGTGCCGGCCGCTTTCCGCGAGATCGCCGAGAAGGGCGTTGCGCAGGCCAAGGACGCGTACGAGAAGGTCAAGGCCGCGACCGAAGAGGCGACCGACCTGATCGAGGACACCTACACGACCGCCGTGAAGGGCACGGTGGACTACAATCTCAAGGTCATCGAGGCGGCCCGCGCCAACGCCAACGCGGCGTTCGACTTCGCCAGCGAATTGATCGGCGTGAAGTCGCTCTCCGAGGTCGTCGAGTTGACCACCGCCCATGCGCGCAAGCAGTTCGAAGCAGTCACCGAGCAGACCAAGGAACTGACTGCCGCGGCGCAGAAGCTCGCTACGGACACCGCCGAGCCGATCAAGAGCGGCGTCACCAAGGCATTCAAGAAGGTGGCGTAAAGCGTCGCTTCAGTCGTTGCGTCGTAATCGAAGCCCGGGCCGGTCGCCCGGGCTTTGCGTTATCTTGCCAAGGGGAAATCATCCCCCTACGTTCCGCGCCGCTAAGTGACCCGGCTCGTCATTCCGGGCGCCGCGCAGCGGCGAACCGGAATCCAGTAAACACCGGCCTTTGGAATACTGGATTCCGGATAGCCTCGCTTCGCTCGGCTTCCGGAATGACGGACGTGTAAGAGCATGATGCCGAAAAAGCCTGCCCGGCACTTGATGCGGGGCGGGTACCGGTTTTCGGAAAACATCATGCTCCAAGCGAACGTGCAGCTGTAGCTCAGCTGGTTTAGAGCGCCTGACTGTGGATCAGGAGGTCGGTGGTTCGAATCCACCCAGCTGTACCAGCATCCGAAAACACTCGCGCCGTAGGGTGGGCTAAGGCCGCGAAGCGGCCGTGCCCACGCGTTTGTTTCGGATAATATTTGTTTGATGCGTGGGCACGCGGCCTGCGGCCGCTTAGCCCACCCTACGGATCAACCAATCTTCTCCACCTCGACCGGAAACGTGCGCGCCATGTCGTCCACTTCCATCAGGTGGAACACGTTGAACCGGTAGGTCTCGCCGATCGTCACCTCGGGCGGCGTGAACGGGAAGGCGAGGTTGCCGGCGGTGGCGAGCCGCCCCTCGTAGCCGTGATGCAGCAGATATTGTTTGGCGGTGCGCACCACTTCCTCGGCCCGCGCCGGTGTCGGAGCGATGCATTCGCCCATGACGAGCCCCTCGCGCGGCAGATGCGCGGGCGGTTCGGGCCACGCGCGCACGCCGTCCACGCCGAACAGACGAAAGCTAAGCCGATAGTCCTCGGGCGTGTCCTCGCACACGAGATCGTGCACGATGCGCGTGACCGCGGCGAAAATCTCTTCGTGCCGCGCGATGAAGCGCGGGTCGGCGGCACCGGCGAGCAACAGCGCGCGATGACCGATCATCTGCGCGCCCTCCAGTTTCAGCGTCGGCTGCTCGGCCGGCTCGAACGTCGCCCCCTCGACCCGCGTGCGGCGCGGATCGAGCGCGCGGTAAGTGACATCGCGCAGGTCGGCGCGCCCGCCCGGCTCACGGATTTCGTAAGGATCGGCCTGCTCATAAAGACTGTGCGCCGCGACGCTCGACGGCGTAGCCGCGCGGTTCGGCGCCATGCTTTCCAGTTCGAAGCCGTCGTCGTCGAGCACGCCCAGGATGGTGTCGCGCCCGCCCGGCACGCAGCACAGTGACGCGCACTCGATGATCTTCGCCATGTGCATGGAGATGCCGGCCGGAAAGCCGAGCATGTCCGGGATGCTGGCGAAAATGCCGGTGTCGCAGGCGCGCCCGAGCACGACCACGTCCGCGTCCGCCTCGAGTGCGCGCCGGAACGCTTCGAGCCCGAGCTGGCCGACGATGTGAGACGCCGCGTCGACGTCCTTCCCGGTGAGCGGCGGCATGGTGTCCATCGGCCGCACGCGCCCGACCGCGATCGCCGCGGTGAGTTCGGCGCGCGGCACGTCGGCGGCGACCACGGCCATGCGGAACGAGAGCCCGTCTTCACGGGCGATCTCGCGGATGATGGCGAGCGTCTGGTCGAGATGCGGGCGCGCGCCCGCCGAGCCGGCCGAGCCGACGATGAGCGGAATGTCGA
>JAFAUQ010000168.1 GCA_019243195.1 Hyphomicrobiales bacterium | reverse complement strand
ATTCCAGCTCAGCGCGCCCGAGACCAATCCCAAGCGGGGCGGCGTCATGCGTTACGGCATCACCATGCGGCCGCCGCACTTCGACGTGCATCAGTCCGGCACCATCAACAGCCTCGGCGCCCAGGGCTGCATGTTCGACAATCTGATCCGCCACGATCCGCGCGACAGCGGCAAGACCATCATTCCGGATCTGGCGCACAGCTGGGAGATTTCCGAGGACGCGAAGAGCTACACGTTCTTCCTGCGCAAGGGGGTGCAGTTTCATGACGGCGCGGAACTGACCGCCGAAGACGTGAAGGCGACGTTCGACCGCATCGCCAAGCCGCCGCAGGGCATCAGCATTCCCCGCAGCGTGCTGTTCCGGGCGGTCGGCGAGATCACGGCGCCCGACAAATACACGGTGCAGTTCAAGCTCGCGGAGCCGCGCTCGTCGAGCTTCATGATGGCGGCCATCGCCAGCGGCTGGAACGTCATCGTGCGCAAGAAGACGCTCGAGGACAACAACTACAACCTGCGCAAAGTGCTGAACATTCCCGGCACCGGTCCGTTTCGCAGCGTCAAATACGTCGAGAACGAGACCTGGACCATGGAGAAGAACCCGAACTACTGGAACAAGGGCCTGCCCTATCTCGACGGCATCCAGTTCTACAGCCTGATCCCGTTTTCGCCGGAGCTCGGCTCCGCAATCCTGTCGAACCGCGTCGATTACGGCCGCATCGTCGATCCGGTGACGGCGCGCAAGGCGAAGTCGACGCCGGGCATGTCGACCACGGCATTCAATCAGAGCGTCATCCAGGGAACCTGGGTCAACAACAAAAAGAAGCCGCTCGACGATCCGCGAGTGCGGCGCGCGCTGCACCTTGCCTTCGACCGCCCCGTGCTGGTCGACGTCGTCAAGGACGTAGCGCCGATGCAGGTCGGCGGCTTCCTCTATCCGTTCTCCGAATTTGCCACGCCGCGGGCGGAACTGTTCAAGCAAGTCGGCTACCAGGAGGACCCCACCGCCGCGCTAAAGGAGGCGCAGGCGCTGCTCGCCGCCGCCGGCCATGGCGACGGCATCAAGGGGCTGGATTTTTTGGTGCGCGATGTCGCCAGCTTCAAGCTGTGGGCGCAGGCAATCCAGGCGATGCTCGGCGAGGGCCTCAAGGTCGAATGCAACTTGCGCACGGTGGTGGAGTCGGTGTGGTTCGACGATACGGCGAACGGCCACTTCGACCTCGCGATCGGCGCCGTGGTATCGACGCTGCTCGATCCGTCCGACTATTTCAACGCCTGGTACCGCACCGGCGGCCCACAGAACTACTCGTTCTGGCACAATGAAAAGTTCGACGCCCTGCTGCCGGGGATCGACACGGAGGTCGATCCGGCCAAGCGCCTCGCCCTGGTGCGCCAGGCGGAGGCGATCATGGAGCAGGATCCGCCGGTGCTGCCGGTGGCGTGGGAACGGATCAATGATGTCTGGTGGAACTACGTGAAGGGTCACAATCCGACCGACTACTTCGGCATCTACGACGTCGTCCGCTTCGACACGTTCTGGCTCGACAAGTGAGGCGCCGCCCATAGCTGCGCGGAGGCGCGGCGGGCGCCCTCGGCAAGCGAGTGCAGCTTGAGCCAGACGATCTTGCTATCGACCTGGACGCGGCCGGCAAAAGTCCCGAAGCCGCAATCGACGCCGGCGATGACTCTCTCGCGCCCGACCACCTCGGCGAAATTCAGGATGCGGTCGGCGACGAGTTCCGGATGCTCCACGGTGTTCACCGTCGAATCGATCACGCCGGGCACGATCACCTTTCCGGCCGGCAAGTTCACCTGGCGCCAGATCTTCCATTCGTGCTCGTGCCGCCCATTGGCGGCGGGGAACGATACCGCCATCGGTTTGGCGGACAGCACGATATCGATGATGTCGATGAGCGGCACGTCGGTGTGGTGCGGCGCCACGGTCGAGCCCCAGCACACGTGCATGCGCATGCGGTCGGCCGGAATATCGGCGACCGCGTGATTGAGGGCGGCGACGTTCACCGCAATGATCTTGCGGAAATCGGCGAGGCTCTTATCGAGATAGACGGTGTGACGAAGCATCGCGAGGTCGGGACAATCGAGTTGCAGGATAAATCCGGCGTCAACGATCGCCTGGTATTCGCGCTTCATCACGTCGGCCAGCGCATATACGTACGCTTCTTCGGTCTTGTAGTGCTTGTTCTTGAGATAACGAGCGATTTGGCCGGGCGACGGTGAGGTCATGAACAATTCGACTGCGTTCGCGCCGTTCATCGCGTGCTTGGACAAATCGATGTCGGCTTGTGCGCCCGCCCAATCCTTCCACGTCACCTCGCCGGTGCAGGCCGGCCGGTATTGGAACGGCGAGGCGAAATGCGTGAGCAACTGGGCGAGTTCGGGGAACTCCGGATCGCCGGTCCCGAGCGGTGGCGTGCTTTCGCCGGCAAATCCGGCGAGCCGGTCGAGCACATGCACGGTATAATCGGTGCGGCCCTGTTCGCCGTCATTGATGACGTCGATGCCACTTTCGATCTGCTTCTGCACTACATGCGCGATCGCCTCGCGGACCGCGGCATTGAGCTCGGTCTTGTGCGAACCACGATTTTGCTGCTCTGCGAGCAGGAGTTCGACCACTTTGGCGGAGCGTGGCAGGCTGCCCGTATGCGTCGTGAGAATTCGCTCGGTACTTCGTTTCATGTGGATTCGATCCCCACCAACATGCTTGTGCTCAGTCCGGGTTTGCTCGCGTATGCCGACAGCGGCCTCGGTGGCCTCACCCCGGCGCTCGCTCTACCGCGTGGCGCAGCCAGACCATGCCGCCTTCCAGTGCCTCTAGATGGGTGAGGCGGAGCGCCTGCCCGGCACCGGGGCGGTCACCCTCACGACCATGATAGTCCACAATGCTCTGTGTTCCGGCGACACCGTCGACCGCCGGGAATATCAGGGTACTGAATTCATCGATCAGTTTGAGCTTGAGGAACGCGCCATTGATACTGCCGCCACCTTCCAGAAGCAGCCTCTTGACGCCGAAGGTTGAGGCGATGCGTTCCATCGCACCACCCAAATCATCGCCTGTGGGGCCAGCGAATATGTAAGACACGCCATCCTCGCGCAGTTCCGTGAGATGAGCGTCCGAGACCTCCCCTCCGAGAACCGCCACGGCATGATCGCCGCCCACGTTGTCTTTACCAAAATGAACTCGCCCGGAAGGGTCGATGCCGATAGCGAGTTTACGGCCGTTGCGATTGCCGACATGCGAGGCCCCGCGCGGAAGCTTCGGCGCATCGGCGATGTGCCGCTCGGTTCCCTTGGCCATTTCACTCATCGTTTTGCGACCGACGATCCATCCGTCGGCGTCGAGGGTCTCGTGAATTTTTTCATAGTGTCCACGCAGGACAGCAGGCGAGACGCCCGCCGCCGCCGAAGTAAAGCGGCTGGGATGAAGCCGGCCGTCGATAGAGGTGCCCATGTGGCAGATGATGTAGGGTCGCATGCGGGATACTCACTGGGTTGGCTTGAACGCGACCCGGTCGCGCCGCGCTTAAAGCGTGATGGCTTTTCTTCGAATCGCCATCCCGCTTTAGGTTATTGCCGGAGCATGATCGGTCGGGGACGTTTTCGACCGGGGGAACAAAGGGTGATATTGTGGCAATGCGTATTAAGTAAGTTAGTGTAGCCCGGATGAAGCGCAGCGCAATCCGGGGAATGAGACCCCGCATGTCGCTGCGCTCATGCGGGCTACGGGCTACAGACATGAGTTAGCCATGAGCCGCATTCCGGATTTCACGCAAGTTCCCTTCGCCGAGGCGGCCCTGCCGCAGCCCGGCCGGGCGCCTGAGCCGTGGCTCACGCCCGAAGGCATTGCGGTGAAGCCCCTCTATGGCGCCCACGACCTTAACGGACTCGATTTCCTCGACACCTACCCGGGCATTCCGCCCTACCTGCGCGGCCCCTACCCGGCGATGTACGTCACCCAGCCGTGGACGATCCGGCAGTACGCGGGTTTCTCGACCGCCGAGGATTCGAACGCCTTCTACCGGCGCAATCTCACCGCCGGACAGAAAGGCCTCTCGGTCGCCTTCGATCTCGCCACCCATCGCGGCTACGACAGCGACCATCCGCGCGTGTCGGGCGACGTCGGCATGGCCGGCGTCGCGATCGATTCGATCTACGACATGCGCACGCTGTTCTCCGGGATACCGCTCGAACAGATGACCGTGTCGATGACCATGAACGGCGCGGTGCTCCCCGTGCTCGCGCTCTACGTGGTCGCCGCGGAGGAACAGGGCGTGCCGCCGGAGAAACTCGCCGGCACGATCCAGAACGACATCCTCAAAGAATTCATGGTGCGGAACACTTATATCTATCCACCCGAGCCTTCGATGCGGATTATTTCCGACATTTTCGCCTACACCTCGGCGCACATGCCGAAATTCAATTCGATCTCGATCTCCGGCTATCACATGCAGGAGGCCGGCGCGACCCAGGACCTGGAACTCGCCTATACGCTCGCCGACGGGGTCGAATACGTCCGCGCCGGCTTGAACGCCGGACTGGCGATCGATCAGTTCGCGCCGCGGCTCTCGTTCTTCTGGGCGGTCGGCATGAATTTCTTCATGGAGGTGGCGAAGCTGCGCGCCGCGCGCCTTCTGTGGGCGAAGCTGATCAAGCCGTTTGCGCCCAAGGACGCACGCTCGCTCTCGCTGCGCACCCATTGCCAGACCTCCGGCTGGTCGCTCGCCGCGCAGGACGTGTTCAACAACGTGGTGCGCACCGCGCTCGAAGCGATGGCGGCGACGCAAGGGCATACCCAGTCGCTCCATACCAACGCGCTCGACGAGGCGCTCGCGCTGCCGACCGACTTCTCCGCCCGCATCGCCCGCAACACGCAGCTCTTCCTGCAGCAGGAAAGCGGCACCACACGCACCGTCGATCCGTGGGGCGGCTCGTTCTATGTCGAACGGCTCACCCACGACCTTGCCCGCCGCGCCTGGGAGCACATCGAGGAGGTCGAGGCGCTGGGCGGCATGGCGAAGGCGATCGACGCCGGCATTCCCAAACTGCGCATCGAGGAGGCAGCCGCCCGCACCCAGGCGCGCATCGACGCCGGGGCGCAATCCGTCATCGGCGTCAACAAATATCGCCCGGACGACGATCGGTCGATCGACGTGCTCAAGGTGGATAATTCGGCGGTCCGCCGCCTCCAGCTCGACAAGCTCGGCCGGCTCAAGCGCGAGCGCGACGCGAAAGTGGTGGAAGCGACACTCGCCGCGCTGACCCGCGCCGCCGAGGGCAACGGCAATCTGCTCGCCGGCGCGATCGACGCCGCGCGTGCCAAGGCGACCGTGGGCGAGATTTCGCTCGCGCTGGAAAAAGTGTTCGGCCGCCACCGCGCGGAGACCCGATCCATTTCGGGCGTCTACAAACAGGAGGTCGGCGCCATGTCCGACACGGTTGCGCGCGTGCAGAAGCTCGTTGCCGCGTTCGAGGCCGACGAGGGCCGTCGGCCGCGCATCCTTGTGGCGAAGGTCGGTCAGGACGGCCACGACCGCGGCCAGAAGGTGATCGCCTCGGCGTTCGCCGACCTCGGCTTCGATGTCGACATCGGGCCGTTGTTTGCGACACCTGCCGAAGCCGCGCGCCAGGCAGTCGAGAACGACGTGCATATCGTCGGCGTGTCGTCGCTTGCCGCCGGTCACCTCACCCTCGTTCCCGAGCTCAAAGCCGAGCTCGACCGCCAGGGCCGCTCCGACATCATGATCGTGGTGGGCGGCGTCGTGCCGCCGCAGGACTACGAGGCCGTGCGCAAGGCCGGCGCCGAGGCGATCTTCCCGCCCGGCACCGTGATCGCCGAGGCCGCCGAGGAATTGGTGCGCAAGCTCAACCGCCGCCTCGGCCACAGCCGCGCGGCGGCGGAGTAGGGGACCCGTCGTGTCTGAAAGAATGCCGGCACTTGGTGCCAATCAGCAGTTTTGCCGAAGCTGTGGTCAGATCATTTCAACCTTGGCGCCGACATGTCGCCGGGGCGTTCAAGGACAGCGAAGGTAGACCCCTCTTCGTTTGGACCGATTAAATCAACGAGACGCTCCGATATGACGCGCGAGGAAATCATAGCGAAGGTTCGCGAGACCGCTCCGGCATTGCGCGCGGAGGGAGTGACCAAGCTCGCTATCTTCGGATCGCGCGCGTGAGGCGATGCCCGTGCCGACAGCGCTCTCGACGTCCTGATCGATATCGACCCGGCGGCCAGATTTTCCTTGCTGAACCTTTCGGGCGTGGGACTGATGCTCGAAGACGTGACTGGAGTCAGGACCCACGTCACATTGCGTCGATCGCTCGATGAGCGCATGGCGCAACGCATTGCCGATGACTTGGTTGAGGTTTTCTAAGGATACCGCGGACCCTGGCCGATTGCGCGGCGGCGAAGTAGGCGGCCTAATAACACGTTTCTTGGTCAATTATTTACAATCAGTTATATTTCGGCGTCATCGCGTCTGTTCTTTGGCGTTGACATTGCGATATTATTCTGTTGTTACAAACAGATAGATCGATAGTCGCGCCAAACCGATCGATTTCATTTGACATGAGCGCGATAATTTGAGAGCTTCCGAAATTCAGGGTGCCAGACCGCACCCGCCGACGACTAACAATAAACACTAATATCAGCCGTCATCGCCCGCGAAAACGGACGCCGTAGGGTGGGCTAAGGGCCGAGGCCCGTGCCCACCAACGATGGTTGTTTGTTGAGGGATGGTGGGCACGTCCGCCTGCGCGCTGCGCGCTACGGCGGCCTTAGCCCACCCTACAGCTTCATCGCGCCACAGACACCACCGTCATCCTCTGATGTCCGTTAAGTCAAGAGGCGGACGTGGTTATTTTTTCACGCACGGAACGGCGTGTGAGCACGTCGTAGCCGGTGCATTGGGTCTGGGAGCGGGCGTAGCTGCGACGGTTGATCGATCTCTGATACGTGG
>JAFAUQ010000235.1 GCA_019243195.1 Hyphomicrobiales bacterium | reverse complement strand
CCACGTATCAGAGATCGATCAACCGTCGCAGCTACGCCCGCTCCCAGACCCAATGCACCGGCTACGACGTGCTCACACGCCGTTCCGTGCGTGAAAAAATAACCACGTCCGCCTCTTGACTTAACGGACATCAGAGGATGACGGCGGTGGTTATCGCCGGGCGGGTACGGAAGCTGCTATAGATAATGCTCCCGCCGCCTAGTGCCGCGAAGCCGAAGTTCGCACTAAGTTGCCGCGGGTCCGGATGCGACCTTCGGGTTTAAAGCGGCACTAGAATCATAGATCTGGAGTGTCCTACGATTCCGAAGTTCGCTTCAGAACGTGTTGCACAGTTGAGCGAACTTCGGAATCGGGACACTAGGGAGCTTCCGCATGTCCGCCGCCCCACAACAGCGCAGTTTTTGGATTCCCGTGATCTGCGGGGCCGTGATTCTGACTATCGGGGTCGGCGCGCGGCAGAGCTTCGGCATCTTTCAGAAGCCGATCGCGGCGGACCTCAAGGTCGGCCGCGAAGTGTGGTCGTTCGCCAACGCGCTCGCCATGCTGCTGATGGGCGCTTTCTCGCCCTTCGTCGGCAACCTCGCCGACCGCTTCGGCACCGCCCGCACGGTGGCCGCCGGTGGCGTGCTCTACGTCGCCGGCATGTTCACGATCGCCTCAGCGCACGAAGGCGTCATGCTCACTTTCGGCAACATCCTGTGCGGCATCGGCATGGCGGCCGCCGGCTTCGGCCCGATCTTCGGCGCGATCGCCCGCCAGACACCGGCTCACAAACGTTCGATCGCGCTCGGGGTCACCACCTCGGGCGGCTCGTTCGGTCAATTCGCCATCGTGCCGATCGCCTCGCTGCTGCAGAACCGTCTCGACGATTGGCACGCGACCATGGCGATCCTCGGCTTCATGTCGATGGCGATGGTCCCGCTCGCGTTGGGCCTGCGCGAGCAACGCGGCGCGACGGCCGGCGCGGCGATCCCGCAGGGAACCAGGGACGCACTGCAGGAGGCATTCCGGACCCAGGGCTTTTTGCTGCTGACCGTCGGCTTCTTTGTTTGCGGCTTCCACGTCACCTTCATCGGCCTGCATCTGCCCGCCTATATTTCCGACAAGGCGGTCTCCATGTCGTTTTTCGGTACGCCGGTCTCCGCCTTCGAACTGGGCGGCTGGGCGATCGGCCTTGTCGGCTTGTTCAATCTCGCCGGCTCGCTGATCTGGGGCTGGCTCGGCAATTTCTATCTAAAGAAGGACATGCTGGCGCTGCTCTATGCGCTGCGCGCGCTCGCCTTCGTGATGTTCCTCGTGCTGCCGCTCTCCGCCGCGTCGGTGCTGCTGTTTGCCGCCGCGCTCGGCTTCCTCTGGCTCGGCACGGTTCCGCTCACCAGCGGCCTCGTCGGCTACATGTTCGGCGCCACCCACATGTCGATGCTGTGGGGCATCGTCTTCTTCAGCCATCAGCTCGGCAGCTTCCTCGGCGGCTGGGGCGCCGGGAAGCTTTACGACATTCAGGGCAACTACGACCTGATGTGGTGGATCTCGATCGGCGTCGGCATTGCCGCGGCGATCATTCACTGGGCAATCCGCGAGCGTCCGGTGCCGCGCCTGGCGCTGGCGGGAGCATGATCAGAGGTCAGAGGTCAGAGGTCAGATGACAGAAGCCTGTGTCGAGCGCTAATCTGATCTCTGACATCTGAGATCGGACATCTGGAACCCTGCCATGCGCCGCCTCTCGCTCGCACTCGTGTTCGTCTTGATCGCCATCGCCGCCGGTGCCGCCGAGCGCTGGGAGATGCTGCCCCCAACCCCCGCGCCGATCCCGGCGGCGCGTTCGGGCAACGCCAACGTCAACGGCATCGGCATCTACTACGCGGTCTACGGCAGCGGCCCGCCGGTGATCCTTTTGCACGGCGGCCTCGCCAACGCCGATTACTGGGGCAACCAGATCAAGGCGCTGATGCCGAGCCGCACGGTGATCGTGATGGACAGCCGCGGCCACGGCCGCTCGACGCGCGACACGCGGCCGTACGGCTATGACCTGATGGCGGACGACGTGGTCGGGCTGTTGGATTTTCTCAACGTGCCCAAGGCCGACGTGGTCGGGTGGAGCGACGGCGGCATTCTCGGGCTCGACCTCGCCATCCGCCACAAGGACCGGATCGGCAAGGTCTTCGCCTTCGCAGCCAACACGGTGCCCTCCGGCGTCAAGGACGACGTGGAGAAGAACCCCACTTTTGCCGCCTTCATCAAACGCGCGGGCGACGAATACCGGGCGCACTCGTCGACGCCCGGCGAATACGACGCCTTCGTCGATCAGATCAGCAAAATGTGGGCGAGCGAGCCGAATTGGACCGACGCGCAGCTGCAGGCGATCACCGCGCCGGTGCTCGTCGTCGACGGCGACCACGACGAGGCGATCAAGCGCGAGCACACCGAATATATCGCCGCAACCGTCCCGCACGCGGGCCTCCTGATCCTGCCCAACGCCAGCCACTTCGCCTTCCTGCAGGATCCGGAGCTGTTCAACTTCGCCATCCAGCATTTTTTGGATGGAAATTGACGTGAATTTGTAGGAATTAATAATCTCTCTCGTCATCGCCCGCGAAAGCGGGCGATCCAGTAACCACCGCCCTTGCAAATAAAACAACGGCCGGTGTTTACTGGATGCCCCGCTTTCGCGGGGCATGACGACTGCGAGACTAATGCGGCGGGATGCCGTGCCAGCCCATCGGGTTACGGCCGTAGGCCTGGAAGTCGCGGGCGCGATGTCCTGCTGCACGCGCCGGTTCATGTCCGCGGCCCAGGCGCGTTGAAATTGTTTCATGTCGATACTGAGCGGAGGGTTGAGGTTGCCGATGTCGCCCGGCCTGAACGTCGTCGTCGGCGTCGGTGCCGAGATCGGGAATGACATGGACGGCTGGCCCGATGTGATCTGCCGCTTGACCTCTTCGTAGGCCTTCAC
>JAFAUQ010000240.1 GCA_019243195.1 Hyphomicrobiales bacterium | reverse complement strand
CCGCCCTGCCAGCAAATATGCCCCTTCTCCAGCACATAAACGCGGTCGGAAACCAGGGCGGCGAAATGGATGTTCTGCTCCGAGAGCAAAATCGAGAGTCCCTGCTGCTTCAGTTCAAGAATGGTGTCGGCCATCTGCTCGACGATCAGCGGCGCGACGCCTTCGGACGGCTCGTCGAGCAGCACCGCGAGCGGATTCCCCATGAGCGTGCGCGCCACCGTGAGCATTTGCTGCTCGCCGCCGCTCATCTCGCTGCCGAGACGGTCGCGGCGCTCGGCGAGATTGGGGAACAGCGCGAACAGCCGCTCCGGCGTCCACGCCGCCGATCGCGCCGCCTCGCGCGGCGGCTGCCGCCCCACGTCGAGGTTCTCCAGCACGCTCAGATCGGAAAAAATGCGCCGGTCCTCCGGCGTGAAGCCGAGGCCGAGGCGCGCGATGCGAAAAGGCTCAGCTACGGAAATGTCGTGGCCGTCAAAGCAAACTGCCCCGCGCCGCCGCCCAACCAATCCCATGATGCTCTTGAGCGTGGTGGATTTGCCGGCGCCGTTGCGGCCCATCAGCGCGACGACTTCGCCGCGGCCCACCTGGAGATCGAGGTCGAACAGAATCTGCGCGGCGCCGTACCACGCGCACAAGCCTTGCACACTGAGGATCGGCTCGCCGCTCACGGCGCGCGCTCCCGTCGGCGCTCGAACGCGCGGCCGGTGCCGAAATAGACCTGCTGCACCGTCTCGTTCGCGCGCACCGACGCCGCATCGCCGTCGGCGATGAGCCTGCCGCGCGCGAGCACGACGATGCGGTCGGCAAACGCAAACACCACGTCCATCGAGTGCTCGGTGAACAGCACCGAGATGCCGCGCTCGACGACGAGGCGTTTGACCAGCGCAATCAACTCGGTGCGCTCGCGCGGCGCCATGCCGGCGGTCGGCTCGTCCATCAGCAGCAGGCGCGGCTCGCTCGCCAGCGCCACGGCGAACTCGAGCCGCTTCACGTCGCCATAGGCGAGTTCGCGGCTCGCCCGCTCGGCCGCCTCCTGCATGCCAACCTCGGCGAGCAGCGCGAGCGAGCGCGCGCGGTGACGCCGCGCGGCCGGGCGCCACCCGCGGAAGGTTTCGCCCGCGTGCGAGATGAGCGCCATCTGCACGTTCTCGGCGACGGTCATCGAGCCGAACGTAGCGGCGATCTGGAACGTGCGGCCGACACCGAGCCGCCACACGTCACGCGATGGCATCCCGGCGATGTCGCGGCCTGCAAACAGAATGCGGCCGGCGTCGGGCCTGAGCTGCCCGTTGATCATGTTGAAACAGGTCGACTTGCCGGCGCCGTTCGGCCCGATCAGCGCGAGGAACTCGCCCTCGCCGACCGTGAAGCTGACGCCGTCGACCGCGCGCACGCCGCCGAACGATTTGGCGAGATCGGCGACGGCGAGCACGCTCATGCGCGGCCTCGCCAAAGCTTGGCCAGGCCGCCGGCGATGCCGTCGGGAAACAGCAGCACCAGCGCCAGGATGATGGCGCCGAGCATGGCGCGCCAATATTCGGTCTGGCGCATGACCGTGTCCTGCAGCACCGTGTAGACGGAGGCGCCGATGATCGGGCCGCTGAGACTCTGGATGCCGCCGAGCAGAACCATGACGAGGCCGTCGATCGAGCGGCCGACGTCGATCGTCTCCGGCGAGATTGACCCCTTGGCGAAAGCAAACAATCCGCCGGCGACGCCGCACACGGCGCCGGCGAGCGCGAAGCCCATCCAGTGCACCCGCCGCACGTCGATGCCGATCGCCTCGGCGCGCAACGGCGAATCGCGGCCGGCGCGCATGGCGTAGCCGAACGGCGCGAAGATCACGCGGCGCAAAAGCAGCACCCCGGCGACCACCAGCGCAGCGGTGAGCAGAAAGAACGCCGCGCGGCTGTCGAACGGCGCGGTCGGCCAGATGCCGAGGATGCCATTCGAGCCGCCGGTAAACTCGGTCCATTGGGTCGCGATCGACCAGACGATCTGCGCGAACGCCAGGGTGAGCATCGCGAGGTAGACGCCGGAAAGGCGCACCGCGAACCAGCCGAACACCAGGGCGCCGAGCAGTGCGGCGAACGGTGCAATCAACAGTCCGAGCGGGAGAGTCGCCGCCGCCCATTTCACCAACAATCCGGCGCCATAGGCGCCGAGGCCGAAGTAGGCGGCATGGCCGAACGAGTGCATGCCGCCGGGGCCCATGATGAAATGCAGACTGGCCGCGAACAGCACCGCGATCAGCACATCGACGCCGAGCACGAGCGCGTAAGGCGTGTTGCGCGCGAGGAACGGCGCCAATACGAGGACGATCACAACCGCGGCGCCGGTCGCCTTGAGCGCGATCGGAGCCGGCCGCATCGGCTCCTCCGGCGCCGCAACAGTGCGCACGACCCCCTGCAGCCGCCCGAGCAGGCCGTAAGGCCGCACGATCAGCACGATGGCCATGACGAGAAACTCGGCGACCAGCGTCAGCTTGGAGAAATTCACCGTCATGCCGGCGATACTGACGACCCCGATGCTGATGCACAGCGCCTTGATCTCGCTGATGAGCACCGCGGCCAGATAGGCGCCGGTAATCGAGCCCATGCCGCCCACCACGACGACCACGAAGGCGTCGCTGATGACGACGAGGTCGGTGAGCAGGTTCGCCGGTTCGCGCGCGACCTGCAGCGCGCCGCCGAGGCCGGCGAGCAGCGAGCCGAGCGCAAACACGGCGGTGAACAGCGCTGCCTGATTGACGCCGAGCGCGCCGACCATCTCGCGATCCTGGGTGGCGGCGCGCACCAGGCGGCCGAAGCGGGTCCTGGCGAGCGCGAGGTGCAGCGCGATCAGCACCAGCGGGCCGACGAAAATGAGGAACAGATTGTAGCTCGGCAGCCGGCGGCCGAGCACCTCGATTGCGCCGCGCAGGCCGGGCGCGCGCGGGCCCAACAGATCTTCCGGTCCCCACAGCCACAGCACCGCGTCGCTGATGATGAGCACCAGCGCAAAGGTGGCGAGCAGCTGAAACAACTCCGGCGCGCGGTAGATGCGCCGCAGCAGGACGATCTCGATCGCTGCCCCGACGAGGCCGATCAGGAGCGCAGTCGCGACGATCCCGCCCCAGAAGCCGAGCCCGCCGGCGACGCGCGACGCGATCGTCGCCGCCACGTAGGTGCCGAGCATATAGAGCGAGCCGTGGGCGATGTTGATGATGCGGGTGACGCCGAAGATGAGCGAGAGCCCGGCCGCGACCAGGAACAGGCCCGAGGCGGCGGCCAGCCCATCGATCCCCTGGAACAGCAGCGCCTGCAGCATGGCAAAGGCGCCGCGCTGCGATCAGTTTACAGCAGGCCGCAGCGTCTTGACCTCGGCGTCGGAGGGAAGCACGGCGCCACCGTCCACGTACTTGAAATCGACCATGACCGGCTTGCCGTCCCTGAGCGCGGTCTTGCCGACGTAGGCGCCCATGGTCGCCTGATGGTCGCTGGCGCGGAAACTGAACGGGCCGAACGGGCCGTCGACCTTGAGCCCGGCGAATGCCGCGACCAGTTTCTCCGCATCGGTGCCGCCCGCCTTGGCGATGCCGGCCGCGAGCGATCTGATGGTGACGTAACCGACCACCGAGCCGAGCCGCGGATAATCATTGAAGCGCGCCTGATAGGCGGCGAGGAAGGCTTTGTGCTCGGGCGTCGTGATTGCGTACCACGGATAGCCGGTGACGACCCAACCGTCCGGCGCCTCGTCCTTGAGCGGATCGAGATATTCCGGCTCGCCCGAAAGCAGGCTGGCGACGAAGCGATTGTTGAACACCCCGCGGGTATTCCCCTCGCGCACGAATTTCGCGAGATCGGCGCCGAACAGCACGTTGAAGATCGCGTCGGGCTTGGCGTCGTCGATCGCCTGCACCACCGCGCCGGCGTCGAGCTTGCCGAGCGGCGTCGCCTGCTCGGTGACGAACTCGACGCCCGGCTGCTTGGCGATCAGCATGCTCTTGAATGTCGCGACGGCCGACTGGCCGTATTCGTAGTTGGGATAAACCAGCGCCCAGCGCTTCTTCTGCGCCGCCACGGCGTCGGGCATCAGCATCGCCACCTGCATGTAGGTCGATGAGCGCAGGCGGTAGGTGTATTTGTTGCCGTTCTGCCAGGTGATCTTGTCGGTGAGCGGCTCGGCGGCGAGGAAGAACACCTTGTTCTTGCCCGCGTATTCGGTCACCGCGAGGCCGACGTTGGACAGGAACGTACCGGCGATGGCGGTGACGCCTTCGCGCGTGACGAGTTCCTCGGCGACGCGCACCGCATCGCCCGGATTGCCGCCGTCGTCGCGGGAAATCACTTCGAGCCTGCGGCCGTTAACGCCGCCCGATTTGTTGATCTCCTCGACCGCGAGATCGATGCCGCGTTTGTAAGGTTCGAGGAAGGCCGGCTGGGATTTATAGCTGTTGAGCTCGCCGACCTTGACGGTGTCCTGGGCGACAACCGGCGTTGCAAATACGGCCGCGAGTGTGGCGGCGGCGAGGAGCGGGACGCGGCGGATCATGGGGGGCTCCTTCTGAAGGGGGCGAATAGCGAATCGCGAGTAGTGAGTAGTGAGTAGTGAGTGGTGAGTGGTGAGTAGTGAGTGGTGGATAGTGAGAAGATCCGCATTTCTTCACCACTCACCATTCACCATTCACCATTCACTATTCGCTATTCGCTATTCGCTATTCGCTATTCGCTATTCACCATTCGCTACTCACCACTCACCGATCCCGCAGCCGATCCATCAGCGATTTCTCCTGGCCGCCGTCGACCTCGATCATGGTGCCGTTGACCATGTGCATGAGAGGCGAGGCGAGCATCACGACGAGATTCGCCACTTCCTCGACCTCGGCGATGCGCCCGAGCGGGATCGAGCTGGGCGCGAGCTTGTCGGCTTCCTCGTAGGGCAGCTTCATGTCGCGCGACATGGCGGCGACGAGCCCGGCCCAGCGTTCGGTGCGCACCGGCCCTGGATTGACCGCGCAGAAGCTGATGTTGTGGCGACCGTATTGTCCGGCGAGCGAGCGCGTCAGGTTTTGGCCCGCGGCGTTGGCGGCGCCCGGCGCGATCTCCCAATAGGACGGCTTGACCCCGTCGTTGCCGATGAGATTCACGACGCGCCCGCCGCCTTGCTGCACCATGATCGGCAGCACGTAGCGCAGGCAGCGCACGTAGCCCATGAACTTGAGCTGCAGCGACTGTTCCCAGTCGGCCTCGGAGAGGTGCTCGATCACGCCGCCTGGCGCCGAGCCGGCGTTGTTGACCATGATGTCGACGCGGCCGAGCGCGCGGTGCCCCTGCTCGACGAAATTCTTCGCGTCGGCGTCGTTGGTGAGATCGGCCGGGATGGGAACGATCTTGCGGTTCGTCTCGCGGGCGATCGCCGCGGCCGCTTCCTCGAGTGGCCCGGCTCGGCGCGCGCAGATCGCGACGTCGACCCCTTCGCGCGCCAGGCCGAGCGCGATGCCGCGGCCGATGCCCTCGCTGCCGCCGGTCACCAGCGCGGTCTTGCCCCCGAGCCCGAGTTCCATCGCATGCCTCCCGCCGGCAAATTCGTTTGTGCACGAACGATCCTAGCGCGGCTTCCGCGCGGCCGGCAAGGCTCAGCTTGTAGCCCGGATGAGCGGAGCGAAATCCGGGGCCGAAGGCCGCTTATGGGAGCGATCATGGGACGAACACGAGAATCCGTAGGGTGGGCTAAGCCCGCGGGCACTTCGTCCCGCGGGCGTGCCCACGCGGATTTCTCCCTTTCACAAAACGTTGCGATTTTTGCTTCCTTAAATTACATATCTACATGGGCAATAATTTCGGAGGCCCACATGGACCTGCAATTTTCACTGAAGGAAGCCGCGGCAATTGCCGACGTCCCCGAGCCGTTCGTCCGCAAGGCGGTCGATCAGAAGACCGTGCGCCCGCGCGTGGTCTCATCGGGGCGGGCAGTCCGGTATCGCTTCGGTGTAGACGACATGCTGTTCCTGAAGGTGATTTCCAGGTTTCCGTTCGACCTGCCGAGGCAGGACAAGGATGCCTTGCGGTCCTTGGTGGAAGGCAGGCAGACGCGCGCGGGTAAATGGAGCAAGGCGAAGACGGATTTCGTGGTCCGCAACGGCGATCTGGCCATCGTGGTCGAATGCAAGGACGTGCGCCGCAGGCTTTCGCGGGATCTGGCCACGTATCGACGCGGCGTAAAGCGCATCATCAGCGACCCGGAAATCATGTCCGGCGAACCGGTATTCGCGGGCACCCGTATTTCGCTCGCGCATGTCGCGGCCCTCATCGCTAAGGGCATTCCTTTCGAAGAATTAGCCGAGGATTATCCGGCGCTCAGTCGCGCCGACCTCGATTTTGCGGCGATTCATTCAAAGATGAAACGCAACCCCGGACGGCCGCGCAAAGCGCTGCGCTTCGTGCGCCGGGCGCTGCCGCCCGAGAGGAGCAGAGCCCGGCCGAAACGGCCGTGAAGCTGTGCATCGACGAAGACCTCTCCCCGGTACTGGCCGCGCGGTGCGCGGAAAAAGGGATTTACGCGGTCGCCGTCGTGCACGTCGGGCTCTCCGGCCGGAGAGATCGTGCAGTGTGGCGATATGCATTCGAAAACGACTTCGTCGTCCTGACCATCAAAGCGCGCGATTTCGTGAACCTGATCGAGGATGAGATGCATCCTGGGCTTATCATACTGGAGGAGGGCAATTTATCGCGCGATGAGCAATGGCATCGGCTTGAGCTGGCATTGGACAGCATTCTGCAAAATGCGGATCCGGCCGGATACATGATCAACCGGATCGTGGAGGTTAGGTCCGCGAGGGAAATTCGCGTGCGGGAAATTCCACCGGGACAGGCCTAAGTTGGCCGCTTCCTGCGCCACGTCTCCGGCCGCGAGCTTCGCCTCCCCCACGCCCACGCGCGCGGCAGGGCGTGGGTCAACCCTTGAATATCTTCTCACGATGATATCGAAGAAACTGAGGATGGGGACGTAATTCTGGTCTGTTAGGCAACTTCAAACGCCTATCAGGATTGATCAAACGCACGATCGCATCGGGAACACGTTCTCGCGCGAGTAATATGGAAAGGTCATCGCCAAACGAAATTAGTCCGCGATCGAACATCCAATGAACGGTCCGCATAAAGCTATGCCGTTGCGAACCGAATCTAGGCCGTCGTGGGACACGGGACGAATGTGGGCCGCTTGGACTTCGCTCCGGCCACCGCCGTTGACTATCCGCAGATCAGTTGCGGCGCAGGTGGCGCGATAGGCAGATTTCACCGCGATGGAAAACGCAACGTCGCGAAATGGTCGAGCGACAAGTCGCTCAATGATGGGTCGGTGATATGCCGTTGCTTCCTCGCTCAGCTCACCCAGCTGAGGACTCGCTTCAATGGGGGCTTCCGGTTGCAGTACCGGTTGAAACCCTGCTTCGTTAATTAGTTCAAATTCTGCATCGGTTAGCGGCCGAACCGCTCGGCCAAAGGCACCCTTACTAGTCCGGCCATCAGCCCTCTGGAGCTGCGCTTCGAAGAAACGTTCACCTTCGCGAAACCCGACAGGCCGATCGAATGGCAGAAATTGAGACACGAAGGCATAGTAATGATCTGGTGATCGGGGATCTCGAGAAATCCTTTCGACTTTGGCCGTGGCAAAATAGGCCTGCCGCCCCCCTCTGCTTGATGGATCGGATGAAGGTCGGCGGGGCTCGTAATAGACGATCCAATCGCCAACCGTCGCTTCAACCTGCCTCAGATAGGTTCTTGGAAAATGATATCGCTCCTCCGGCAAGTCGTCGTAGGCAGGCTCGGATTTGGTCGTGAAAACGGCCTTTGCCATGACGGCTCGCATCCAACGCTGCGGATATGCAAAAAGATGTGATTTACGTGGCCACGCGTACTTGACGTGTTACAGTCGAATTGACAATCAGACAAGATCCGCCCATGCCCGTTGGACTTGTAACACTATCGGGCGAACTTGCGCTGCCCGATGTGGCGGCATGACGATCTCGGAATTGGACGATCTTGTTGAGTGCCGTGGCGCAACTCGAGGCGCAGGTCGCGGGCCTCGGTCCGGTCCCGGCTATTGAGCCTTACCAGGCGCGGGTCGTCTTCGTAACACTATCCATTATATAGCTAAATGCATTAATTGCGCCCGATTAGTCAAGGTATCTTGACTCCCATAATTCGCAATAGTATATTCCATCTAACGAACGGAATGTGGCGCCAAGCGCGGTTCTCGGCATTTTCGAATCCCTGCAAACAAACCAGGAGCAAGCCGCATGACATTCAAACCCGGACAGAGCGGCAATCCCGCCGGCCGCGCGGCCGGCAGCCGCAACAAGACGCTCGCCGCCGAGGCGCTGCTGTTCGATAGCCTGTGATCGTTGCCGCGGTGCGACGAGGGAGACGGGCACGCTTGTAAATATCAGCGAAAATACAAGCGCGCCGAATGACGGCGATGCAATAGGTTGCGGCGCGCGACGCGCCGGGTTGTTTGAAATCGTTGAAGAAATAGGGCGCGCGGCGGACGATGCACCGCAGCGCGAGCGGCCGCTTGAACAAAAATATCAAGCCGGAACAAGCGACCACACTTTGTTGCTTGCAGATCGTTGCTGATTCGTCGGACGGGGTTTGAGGAGCCCAGGAGCGGCGTTGCGGTGCAGCGACAGAGGGAGCGCCATTGTAAACAACAATGCAAATACAATGGCGGCGATTGGCGTGCGTTGAGACAGGCAGCGCGCGAGTTGTTTGAAATCGTTGGACAAAAGAGGGACGCGCGGCGGAGAGTGCACCGCAGCACGAACAATAGATTGTGCGAAAATAACAATGGCGAATCAATCCAACAACAATCCGGAACAGTACCCCAGGGAACTTTTTGCGTGCCGCAGCGCCCCCTCCCCGCCCTTCGTTCGAGGTGATTACTTTTTGTTGCTTGCAGATCCTTGCTGATTCAGCGGTTGGGGCAGAGGCGGCGCAGCGCGCGCTCCCTCTCCCCGCTTGCGGGGAGAGGATCGGGGTGAGGGGGACTCTCAGTAGCGCGACGCCAGTGATGAGTCCCCCTCACCCGCCGTGCTTCGCACGGCGACCCCGGATCAAGTCCGGGGCAGGCTCTCTCCCCGCAAGCGGGGAGAGGTGGAGCGAGCGGCCCGGGCGGCGCTTATTACTTCTTGTTGCTTGCAGATCGTTGCTGATTCGGCAGTTAGCGTAGCCCGCATGAGCCCGCGCAGCGGGCGAGATGCGGGACTGGCCGAGCAGGAAGGCCCCGGATGTCGCGGCTTCCGCCCTCGCGCTCCGCGCTTCGGCGGACCTCAAACCCGCCGTAGCTCGCGCAGCGAGCAAGACGGGTTGCCGCTCATCCGGGCTACGTCTTGCGCACCGCTTTCGCCGCCTCGCCGAAGGCTTCGATCGAAACCTCGTCGGCGTCGAGGCAGGCGAGAATGCGGCACGGGCAGCTCTCGAGCCCTTCGTAGCGCCACGGAAAGGCGCCGATCAGGCAGCGCTTGCCCAGCACCAGCTCGATGTCGCCGCCGAGATTCTCGGCGTGCAACAGCCCTTCCTGGAAGGCCCAATTGTGGAACGGGAAAATATCCGCCGTGACCTTACGGCCCGAACGCTTGTGCACATACTCGAAGCGGCCGAAGAACTCCGCCGGCGCCTTGCCCTTCACGCGCGCGAACTCGGCCGCGATGTCCGCCCGCATGTGCCGGATCGACGTGTTCATCGGATGGTCGCACGAGCCCGTGTCCATGCCGAACCATTTGATCTTGCGCTCCAGCATCCAGCGCATCGTGTCGATGTTCGGGCCCGGGTGGTAACAGAAGTAGCGCACCAGATCCTGCTGCGGCTGCCCCTCGTAGTAGCGGTGCCAGCCGGTGTGCAGGATCACGATGTCGCCGGCGCGGATGTCGGCGCCGGTCGATTCGATCATCTCCGGCGTGATCACCGACCAGTCCGTCACCTTCTCGGACAGATCGACCACGACGCCCTTGTTGAACAGATAATCGATCGGCAGCGAGGCCATGTCGCCGCTGCGCCCGTCGGTCGCATGCATGGCGCCGTCGAAGTGGGTGCCGACGTGCAGCGCGAGCTCGATCCGCTGCGCCAGGATGCCTTGGGTCTGCAAATTCTGCGCGTAATACATTTTGTTGCCGGCGTAACCGACCCAGCCGGGCGTATGGACGTTCATCACGTGCGAGAGGTCGACGACTTTCATGGGGATGATCCTGAACGTTTCATGGGCACGATCCTGAACAGAGCGGGAACGACGGGAGGACCGCGGACGTTAGCAGCCGAGAAAGCATATGTTAATGAACCGGAAAGCCACGCCCCTTATGGTTTCAGCGCCCGCCACGGGGAGCGCTCGCCGGCATCCGCAGGTCGACCGCACGGCGGGCAGCGGGTATAATCGTCTCAATCCGGCACGATCGATCAAACGCGGTCGTGCGCGCCTTGCGTGAGGAGTAATCCATGGCGCCGCGAGCCTATTGGAAGGGCTATCTGAAACTTTCGCTGGTCTCATGCCCGATCGCGCTTTATCCGGCGACGTCGAGTTCGGAGAAGGTGTCGTTTCACCGGATCAACCGGAAGACCGGCCATCGCGTCAAGCAACAGCAGGTCGATGCCGAAACCGGCGAGCCGGTCGAGCGCGAGGACATCGGCCGCGGCTATGAGTTCGCCAAGGGCCAGTACATCACGGTCGAAGACGAAGAAATAGAGAAGATCAGGATCGCCAGCACGCACACGATCGACATCGGCAGCTTCGTCAAGCGCGAGGAGATCGACGACCGCTACATCGACAGCGCCTACTACATCGCGCCCACCGACCGCGTCGGCCAGGAGGCGTTCATCGTCATCCGCGATGCCTTGCGCGAGAAGAACATGGTCGCGCTCGGGCGGGTGGTGCTGACACGGCGCGAGCACGTCGCCATGCTCGAGCCGTTCGACAAAGGCATCCTGGCCACGACCTTGCGCTACGCCTACGAGGTGCGTGACGCCGCGGCGGCGTTCGACGAAATTCCCGACCTCAAGCTCCCCGACGAGATGAAGGAATTGGCCGCGCACATCGTCGAGAGCAAGACCGAGCAGTTCGATCCGAAGAAATTCGAGGATCACTACGAGAACGCATTGGTCAAGCTGTTACGCGATAAATCGGCAGGCCGCGAGGTCGAGCCGGTCGAGGAGGCGGAGTCGCCGCGCGTCATCAACCTGATGGACGCGTTGCGCGCCTCGATCAAAGGCGAAGTCAAGAAGCCGGCGGCGGCTTCGACCGGCGCACGGCGAACGGCAAAGAAAAAGGCCGCACGCTAGGGGCCATGAGCGCGGAGCAGGAACGCGCATCGCTCAAAGGAACCGTCGCCTTCACCGGCCGGCTCGCGTCGATGAAGCGGGCCGAGGCGTTCGAGCACGTGCGCCGCCACGGCGGCACGCCGCGCCGCGGCGTCACCAAGAGCACCACGCTGCTGATCGTCGGCGAACTTGGCTGGCCGCTGCTTACCGACGGCCGCGCGTCGAACAGTCTTGCCCGCGCAAAATCCTACGGCGTCGCGGTCGCAAGCGAGCGGCGGTTTCTCGAATGGGTCGGCCGCGCGGCGGCGGACCAGCAGACCCGCACCTACACGGCCGCGCAATTGTCATCCCTGAGCGGGCTGCCGCCGAACGTGATCGAGCAGCTCGCCGCGTTCGGCCTGATCGATCCGCGCGAGGGCCGCTACCGCTTTCGCGATCTCGCGGCGGCGCGCCAGCTCGGCGAACTCTTCGCGGCCGGCGTCGGCCTGTCGGTCATCACCAAAAGCCTGCAGGACATCCGCAAGTGGCTCCCCGACGCGGGGCTGTCGAACCTGAAACTCTTTCCTGCCGCGAACGACAAGCTGCTGGTTGAGCAAACGAAGGGCCGCACCGATCAGAAAGGCCAGTTCGTCCTGCCCGTCGGCGAGACGCAGGAGAGCCCCGATGTTCTGTTTGATGAGGCACAGGCGGCCGAGGAGGCGGGCGATGTCGCCGTCTCGGAACGGCTCTACCGCCGCGTGATGAAGCTCGATCCGGACGATCCCGCCGCCGCGTTCAATCTCGGCAACCTCTTGCGCGCGGCGGATCGCAAAACAGAAGCCGAGTCCGCGTACCGCGCCGCGGTGAAGGCCGATCCACGCTTTGCCGAGGCCTGGTACAATCTCGCCGATCTGCTCGACGACAGCGGCCGCGCATCCGAGGCGATCACCTGCCTCGAGCGCGCGCTGGCGGCCGAGCCGAGCCATTCGGATTCGATCTTCAATCTGGCGCTGCTGCTGCAACGCGCCGAGCGGATCAGCGAGGCACTGACTTATTGGCGGCGCTACGTCGCGCTGGACGGCACCTCGGAATGGGCGACGCGCGCGCGGCGCTCGCTCAAATATTGCGAAATGCGGCTGGCCATCCTTCCTGAGCAAGGGAGCCGTCGTGGAGGCGCGTGACCGGACCAAGCCTGCGCGGGAGCGCAAGGACCCGCTCAAGGATTACGCCGGCAAGCGCGATTTTTCCCGCACGGCGGAGCCCAAGCCGCAGCGCGCGCCGAAGCGGCCCGGCAAGGCCGCCGCGCTCCAATTCGTGGTGCAGAAACACGCGGCGCGGCGCACCCATTACGACCTACGCCTCGAACTCGACGGCGTGCTCAAGAGCTGGGCGGTGACGCGCGGGCCGAGCCTCGCGGTCGGCGACAAGCGGCTCGCGGTGCGCACCGAAGACCATCCGATGCAGTACCTCGATTTCGAGGGCAACATTCCGAAGGGCGAGTACGGCGGCGGCGCCATGATCGTGTGGGACCGCGGCACCTGGACGCCGGACGGCGATCCGCATCGCGGCATCGACAAGGGGCATCTGCAGTTCGCGCTCGCGGGTTCGCGTCTCAAGGGCCACTGGCATCTCGTGCGCATCCGTCCGCGCCAGGGCGAGCGCACCGACCCGTGGCTGCTGATCAAATCGGAGGATGAGTTCGCGCGGCCCGCGGGTGCGTCCGAGATCGTCGCCGAGGAAACAACGTCGCAGGTGAGCGGCCTGACGACGGAAGAACTCGCGGCGCAGGGAAATTTGCGCGCCGATCACGCCGCGCGCGCCGTAGTCGCGAAGGAGCGCACGCGTGCGCTGCCGGACGTGGCTCGCGTGCGCGGCGCGCGCAAGAAGCTGCTGCCGGCGTTCGTGGAACCGAGCCTCGCGCAGACGGCCGAGCGGCCGCCGAGCGGGCCGAAATGGGTGCACGAGATCAAACACGACGGCTACCGCATGCAGGCGCGCATCGACGGTAGCACGGCGAGGCTGCTCACCCGCACCGGCCTCGACTGGACCGAGCGCTTCGCCTCGATCGCGCGCGCTCTCGGCGCGCTGGGACTTGCGTCCGCGCTGCTCGACGGCGAGATCGTTGTGCAGGATTCCGACGGCATTGCAAAATTCAGCCTGCTGCAGGCCGACTTGAGCGCCGGACGCCAGGATCGTTTCGTCTATTATCTGTTCGACCTCATCTACGCCGAGGGCTACGACCTCACGCCGGGGACGCTCCTCGACCGCAAGGCGCTGCTGCAGGAAATCGTCGCGGGACTGCCGGCCGCATCTCCCCTCCGCTTCAGCGAACATCTCGCCGAGGACGGCCCGACCATGCTGGAGCACGCCTGCCGGCTGGGGCTCGAAGGCATCGTCTCGAAACGCGCGGACATGCCGTATCGCTCGGGGCGCGGCGAGCATTGGCTCAAGAGCAAGAGCGTGCTGCGCCAGGAGTTCATCGTCATCGGCTATGTGCCCTCGACCGTCGCGCCCGGCTCGGTCGGCGCGCTCGCGCTCGGCTATCACGAGAACGGCAAGCTCATGTACGCGGGCCGCGTCGGCACCGGCTATTCGCACAAACAGGCGCGTGAGCTGCACGCGACCCTGGAAAAAATCACCGCGCCGCGTCCGGCGCTCGGCAATGCGCTGCCCGCGGGCACCGAGAAAGGCGTGCGCTGGGTCAAGCCGCAGCTCGTCTGTGACGTCGAGTTTCACGACTGGACCACGGACCGGCTGATCCGGCAGTCGTCATTCAAGGGCCTGCGCGAGGACAAAGCGCCCGAGGAGGTTGTGTTGGAAACGCAGCCGCAGGCGGCGCCCGCAAAACCCGAGCTGGCGCGCGTTCGCCTTACCCATCCCGAGCGCATCCTGTGGGAAGGGCCGGGCATCACCAAACAAGGGCTCGCCGAGTTCTACGCCGAGATTGCCGACTGGATTTTGCCGCACATGAAGGGGCGCGTGCTCAGCCTGGTGCGCTGTCCGGAAGGCGTCGGCGGGCAGCATTTCTA
>JAFAUQ010000144.1 GCA_019243195.1 Hyphomicrobiales bacterium | reverse complement strand
CCGCGCGATTGTGCACGATGACGAGCGCCGTCCCCGCGGCGGCGACCGTGTCGGCCATGCCTGAGTCCTTCTGCAAGCCCCACACGTCGTTGATCACGACCGCGCCAAGCTCGGCGGCGCGGGCGGCCACTTCCGCTTTGTAAGTATCGATCGATAGCGGCACGGCGACTTCGGCCGCGAGCCGCGCCAGCACCGGCTCGATGCGAGCGAGTTCCTCGGATGAAGAAACGGTGGCCGCTCCCGGCCGGGTCGATTCCCCGCCCACGTCGATCACGTCGGCGCCCGCGGCGGCCATCGCGACCGCGTGCGCGACCGCGGCATCGACGCGCGCAAAGTGTCCGCCGTCGGAAAACGAATCGGGCGTGAGGTTGAGAATTCCCATGAGCGCCGGCGGCACGGCGAGCTTGCGCAGGAAGGCGTCCCGCTGCGCCCGCGCGGCCGCGTGCATCAAATTTTCTGCTTGCCTGGCCAGTCGCAATGCCAGCGCACCGGCCTCCAGTTCGGGTGCTCGCCGATCCACTGGGCGATGTAGGGCTGCGCCCCGGCCGCGCATTGCTGCAGCGATCCGTTGAAGGCGAATTGGAAATGTCGGTCTTCGCACATAGCCGGCTGTGCGGCGGCACACACGGTCAAAATAAGCTCGATCATGTTGTTGCCTCCAGTATCTGATATCTCAACGCCGTCATCATGAACTCCGTTCAGCCAGCGAGAAACATCTCACCCTTGCCCAGCACCGCCATGTCGCCGGCGAACCGACGCAACGACCGCCGCAGGACTTTGCTCGTCCGCGTGCTGGTGCGGGCGACGAACGTCGCCAGAAGCCGCAACGCGACCAGATCCTGCTTGCCGCAATCGATGAACGTGGGCGACAGCGTCGCCGCCGACCCCAGCACGATGGTGCCGCGCCGCATCAGATAACCCGGCAGCGGCCCTGCCGATCCTCGCACGACGATGGTCCCGGCGATCATCCGGCTTCCCGCCCAGGCGCCGGCGCGGCCTTCGACCACGATGGTGCCGCGCCGCAGGCGATCACCGATCCGCTCGCCGGCATCCCCGCGCACGATCACGACACCGCCGCGCATCCCCGCCATGTCGCCGGGCAGCGGCCCGCCGAGGCGGTCGCCCGCCGCGCCGCGAATCTCGATCTCCCCGCCGCGCATGCCGGAGGCGGCCCACGGCCCCGCGTTTCCCGTGATCGTGAGGCGTCCACCTGCCATCAGCCGTCCCGCCTGACTGCCAACATCGCCCTCGATCACGATTTCGCCGGCCGTCATGCCGTGCCCAACCCAGTCGAGCCCGTCGCAGCCGCCTTCGATGTGAATGCGACCAGCATCTCCCATGCGCACGCGAAAAACGTCGCCGACGACGAGCGGCTTGCGCGTCGTCTGTACGCCGATTCGCGCGATCTCGGCGGCGGATTTTCCGGCCAGCAGGTGCGGCAGCAGCGGTGACAGGTCGAGCCGCTCGGCCGGCCGTTCCTTCAGCGTCAGCACCAGCGGCTTCACGGCAACAAATCCTTCAAATGAAAATGATGCGGGCCGAGCTTGCCGCCGTAGTTGCCGGCGCCGACGCGCACGGCGCCGCGGCGTGGCCCGAGCTTCACGATTGCCGCGAGGCCGGCCGCCATGGCATCGGCGACCGCTTGCGGCGTGAGGCCGTCGATCACGATCTCGAGCACCGAGGCGACATTGGCATCGAGCGCGCTCTTCACCGCGCCCTTGAGCGTCGGGCAATAGGCGTCGTTGGTCGAGGCCTTCACGCTCTTGTATTTCGATCCGACCTTCGAGCCCGAGCGCGCGATGCCGCCCGGGAACGGCGTGATCGCGTCGGGTACGCGGGCAATCGCCTTCACGGCGGCCTCGGCGGCGACGAGCGTCGAGCGTGCGCTCTCGCCCATGATCAGCAAATTCCCGCCGCCGACCGCTTGCTTGGTCAGACCCGTCGTCGCCTCGCATAGGAACTCGCCGTCGAGCACGGGGACGCGCCAATAATGTTTGCCGCCGAAGCGCTTTGATATCTGCCAGCCGTCGCCAAAGTAGCGCAACGCGTTGCCGAGCTTGAGGCTTTCTTCGCCCTCAAGACCGGCGTAGCAGGCTGATCCCGGACTGGTGAGCACGCATTGCCCGACGCGCGCCGCCAGCTGCTTCTGCAGTTCACTCGTGGAAACGGCAAACAGCAGAACGCGCACGCCGGGACGGCGGTCGGGCGTTTGTTTTTCGCCGATCTCCCGGTCGATCGCGGCCTCGCACCCGCAGCCGATCACCGAGGTGGCAAAGCCGGTCATCGTCGCCGCCGCCTGCCGCGCCCAAGCGGCGCTGTCCGCCGTGACGACCAGGGCGGTGGCGCGCATGCCGAACGCTTCGGCGAAGGTATCGTCGATGCGCACGCCGTTGGCGATCAGCGCGCGCATGGCACGTGCTCGAACGGTTCGGGACGGCTGATGGCGGCCTCGGGTACCCTCATGAAATCGTGCGCGAGGCCGTAGCGCTCGGCGTAGTAGTCGCGCAGGCGGCGATCGATGTTGTGATCGTATCCGGGTCGCACGGTGAGCGCGCGGCCCCATTGCTCGCGCGTGACCTTGCCATCGCGCACCACGAGCTTGCCGTCCTTGAACACCAGCGCCGCGCCGCCAAACATTTTTGCGCGGTCGGCGTCATCGGAATAAACCACGATATCGGCCACGGCACCCGGGCCGAGATGGCCGCGGTCCTTGAGGCCGAACAGCCGGGCCGGCGCCGCGCGCGTCATGGCGGCGATTTCGCCGAGCGAATACTCGCGCCGGATCGAGGGGAGGGTGGTCAGCTCGATCGCGGGGCGCGGCAGTCGCGCGATCCACTCGGCGCGCAGATCGCGGCTCATCAGCAAGGCGAAAATCTGCGGATACGTCGTGAACGGCGCGCCATTCGGGTGGTCGGTCGTGAAGAAGACGCGGGTGGGATCGTCGATCAGCAGGAACAGCTCGAGCCCGACCGCCCACTGCACCGCGTTATAAAAATTATTGGCGCGGTATTCGTACGGCACGATGCCCCAGCCGTTCGCGTCGCCGTCGAAGATCGTCCATTTGTTCGGATGCGCCTGGCTGCGCGCATTGAACTGGCGCAGCACGTCGGACGAGATCGTGACAGTCGGGCCGAACATCACCTGGCCCACGTCGACGGTCACGTTCTTCGCGCGATTGACGGCCTCGGCGACGCGTGCGGCGGCGGAGGAAAAGCCGCGTTCGCCCTCGCTGCCATAACCGTAGAACTGCAGGTGCGCGAGGTGCAGCGGCAGATCCTCGGCCGCCGCGATGGTGGCGAGGGCGGTCTCGGCATTGCCGGCGAGCCCGAGATTATTGCAATGGACGTGCAGGGGGTGCGGCAGGCGCAGGTCATGCACCGCGTGTTGGAGTGCCTTGACGATGGCGCGTGAAGAGACGCCATAGTCCGGCACCGCATCATCGAGCGAGAATTGGCGCCCGTTCGCTTTGAAGGCAGCGGCGCCGCCCGCGTTGACGACCTTGATCCCGATCGCGCGGGTCGTATCGATCGTCCAGGCGACGTAATCGCGAACCGCATCGGCGCTTTCTTTGTCGCGCAGCAATCGCAGCAGAAAATCATCGTTGCCGAGGATCGAAAGCGTCGCCTTGTCGATGATCGGAATGTCGGCAAGTTCGAGATGCGCATGCAGCGCGTAGTGCGGGGCCACCGCCGGCTCGACCACCATGGTGAAGCCCATGGTGGCGTAGCGGCAGCCGGTCTCGAAGGTGGGCCATCCGGCGTTCGACAGCGGCGTGTCGGCCGGCCGCGCCGCCGAGGCGCGATGCCATTCCGGCAGCAGCAACCGCGCTGTATTCACGTTGGCGCCGGCGATATGCGAGTGGATGTCGATCGCGCCAGCCATCACGATCTTGCCGGCCGCGTCGCAGGTTTCGTCGGGCTGCGTGCCGGCGGGCGGCGGTGCGCTGATGCGCCCGTCGCGCAGCCAGACGTCGCCGATCTCGTCGCGCTCCGCGGTGGGGTCGATGACGCGGCCGCCGGTAATGCGCGTCAACATGGCGAAGCAACCGAAGTTGGGAGCGCGGCCGCGATCCGATCGAGTGCGTCGCTCACGCGGATTATCGTGCGTCTCGCCGCCGCAGCTTCCCACGCTAGCGTTCCAGCCGCCGCCACGTATTCGATGGCGTCGTGATCGACGCCGGGGCAGCCGACCGCGATAAGCACGCGCGGGCGCCGGGGAAGGCTTGCGCCGCCGCTCGTCAATGCGATCGTCGGTACGTCGCGGGTCCACGGCGGCGGGGCCGGATCATAGGTCGAAATCCAAACAACACAGTCGGCTTCGCCGCGCTCGACGAGGCGGCGCGCGTCGAAGCGCCAGGGATCATGCTCGGCAAAGCCGCGGGCGAAGCCGGTGCGCGGCGGCAGCGCTGTCATCCAGCCGCAGACTTGCAGCACGCCGAGTGCATTGTCGCCCGGCGGCAACGGCAGACCGGAAAAACGGGTCTGTACATTGAGGTCCTTGATGAGGCCGCACAGCATTTCGATGGTGAGCGGATCGAGGGCCGCGGCGGACCAGACCGCGACGCCGAACCGCGCCGCTTTCAGCTGATCGCCAAGTGACCTGATTGTCTTGACGCCGACGGGCGCCGGTCCGGCCGGGCGCCCGGCAATGGTTGCGCGGGCGGCTGCGAGAAGGGTCGGGAGCAGATCGGGGCTGCGGCCGATGGCCTGCACCTTTCCGCCGAACACGGTGCCTCCCGGGCACAGCCAAATGACAATTCGTTCGCGGAGCTTTGCCGAAAGCAATTGCGGCAGCGCGTCGGCCGGCAAAGGGCCGACCAACAACAGCATGTCAGCCCGCAGCCGCGCTTCGGTCGGCGTGGTCGTCATGATCCCCGCGTCGCGCACAACATCGAGTACGTGCAGCAGCGCCTCGGAGTGCATGTGATCGACGACGGCGCCGGTACGTTGCGCAAGCGCAATCGCCGCGCGCGCCCCGGCTACGTCAGTGCCCAGGCCCGCGATGACCGGCAGCCGGCTTCGCTCCAACAGCCGCGCCGCCTCGGCGCACGCCGCCTCCAGCTGCACGGGCTGGCCGTCGATCCAGGCGTGATCCATGCGCGCGTCCCCATTCGCACGATCCGCACAATTTGTAGGGTGGGCTAAGCGCGCCGATGGGCGCGCGTGCCCACGCGGAAAAAATGGTGGGCACGCGGTCTGCGCTTCGCTCCGCCCGCTTAGCCCACCCTACGGATTCTCTCAGGCATCATATTTGATGTAGGCGAAACGCTGATCCTTCTCCGGCGTCCCCTCGAGCGCGCCGCCGGTCTTGCCCGGCTGCCAGTGGATCACGTCCTCGATTTTCTTCGCCAGCTCGAAGTCCTTGTCGGTGATTCCCTTGGCGGCATGGTTTTGCAGGCGAACCTCGACCCAGGCGTAGGACGCGGTGATGTCGGGATGATGCCACGCGGCTTCGGCGAGATGCCCGACCGTGTTGATCACCATCAGCGTGCCCTTCCAGCTGTTGGTGCGATACTTGCGCCGGATCCAGCCGTTCTCCAGGTACCAGTGCGGCAACTCTTTCTTGAGCCGCGCCTGGACCTCCTCGTCGTTGTAGGTGCGTTCCTTGGTTTGTTCGTTCATGCGGTCGACCTCCCATAACGGCGCGGCGACTTGTAATTGCCAACGTCGGCGCGTCCAGTCTAAACCCATCCAGCGCGCGCGAAAGAGCCGCCGTGCGAAAAAACGTCGGAGCCCGCGTGAGCCGTTCTGCTCCCATCGTCGACAGCGTGACGGTATCGGTTCCGGCGCGGCTTCATCTCGGCTTCATGGATTTGCACGGCGGGCTCGGCCGCCGGTTCGGCGGCATCGGACTCGCACTCAAGGAATTAGGCACGACGATAAGCATCAAGTCCACGCCGCATACGCAGGTCGAAGGCCCCGATCACGAGCGCGCACGTGGTTACCTCGAAAACATGCGGCGCCTGCTCGACCTGCAAGCGAATTATCATCTCATTGTCGAAGAAGCGGTACCGGCCCACGCGGGCCTCGGCTCGGGCACGCAGCTCGCGCTCGCGGTAGCGGCGGGCGTACGTCGCCTGCACGATCTGCCGCTCAATGTGCCCCGTGATGCGATGCATCTCGGGCGCGGCGTGCGCTCGGGCACCGGCATCGGCCTTTTCACCCGCGGCGGTCTCGTCATCGACGGCGGCCGCAGCGCCGACGATCTGCCGCCGCCGATCATCTGCCACATGCCGGTTCCGGAATCCTGGGGCGTGCTTGTGTTGCTCGATCCGGCGCGCCAAGGATTGCACGGGCCCGATGAGGTTGCGGCGTTCGCCGCCCTTGCGCCGTTTGCCGCCGAGGAAGCCGCGCGTTTGTGCCGACTCGTGCTGATGAAACTTCTGCCGTCTCTGGCGGAACGCAATCTCGCCGGATTCGGCGAAGCGGTCAAAGAGCTGCAGATGCGGCTCGGCGACTATTACGCTCCGGTTCAGGGCGGGCGCCGCTTCATCAGCTCCGAGGTCGCAGCCGCGCTTGAGATTGCCGAGCGCGAAGGCGCGGCCGGCATCGGTCAAAGTTCGTGGGGGCCGACCGGCTTCGCTTTCGTGTCTTCGCACGAAAAGGCAAGCCGAATTGCGGCGATCGCCCATGAGCACCCGGATTGCCGGGGTCTGGACATCCGCGTCTGCACGGCGCTCAATCGGGGCGCCGAGATCAAAACTCGCACCGTCGCCGGTGCGGACCACGCTTGATTCGAACATCCGCCCGCGGGGACACGATGGCCGACAAGCAAATTCTGCACATGGTGACGCCGCTCAAGCACATGAGTCCGTTCGACGTGAACATGGCGCTCGACGCCGGGTATGACGCGGTGCTCACCTACACCAACGTGACGCTCGAGGAAGTCGCAGGCCTCGTGCAGGACGCCATGTTTTCCCGCCCGCCGAAACGCGGCGCGCGCACCGCCATGTTCCTCGGCGGTAAGAATGCGATCGTCGCACTCGACATGCTGGCGGCCGCCAAGAAGGCGATGGTGCCGCCGTTCGCGATCTCGTTGTTTGCCGATCCCGGAGGGTCCTTCACCACGGCCGCCGCCATGGTCGTGTGCGTGGAGAAAATCCTTAAAGAGAAAAAACGGCGTGAGCTGCGTGGATTGAAGGTCGCCGTGTTTGGGGCGACCGGCGTGGTCGGATTCTCCTCGGGCGTCATTGCGGCGCTCGAAGGCGCGGACGTGACCTTGGTCGGCTATGACGGGCCGGCGCGGGTGGGCGCCGCCGCGAAGGAGATCAAGGCCCGGTTCGCGGTTGACCTGCGCGCCGCGGACGGCAGCGACGACACGAAGAAATCTGCGATCCTCGCGCAGGCCGAGGCTGCCCTGTGCACCGGCCGCGCCGGCGTGCGCATCTTATCGACGGCCCAGCTCGCCGCCGCCCCGAATTTGCTCGTGGTCGGCGACGTGAACGCCGTCCCGCCCGCGGGAGTCGAGGGCCTGGAGATGACCGCGAACGGCGTGGAACTGACGCCGCACGGGACGCTCGGCATCGGGCCGCTCGCCATCGGCAACGTCAAATATCAGACGGAATCCGGACTGTTCCGCCGCATGATCGCGGCCGAGAAGGCCGTGCGCTTCGACTTCCGCGATGCGTTCCAGTTTGCCCGCGAGCTCCATGGGTAGCGCAGGGACACTAGTGTTAATTACTGCGATCTCGGGACGCGCGCTGGCCGCTTCGGCGCGTCGCGGCGGCTATGTGCCGCTGGTCGCGGATTTTTTCGGCGACGAAGACACGCGCGCGCTGGCCGAGCGACATGTGCGGCTCGACACCAACATCGCGCGCGGCATAATTGCGGACGAACTGCTTGAGGCGCTCGAAACTTTGGCGTCGGCGCAGCGCCCCGCCGGAACGGTTTGGGGCACGGGCTTCGAGGATCGGCCGGAGCTGCTCGCGCGGGTTTCGGAGCGATGGGGGCTGCTCGGCAACAGCGCCGAAACGGTCACGCGAATCAAGGACCCGCTGGCCTTTGCGGGGCTGTGCAGCGAACGCGGGATTCCCCATCCGCAGACCTCTCTGACTCCCCCCGCCGATTCGCGCGGCTGGCTGGCAAAACGTCGGGGCGGCGCGGGCGGGACTCACGTGACGCCGGCGGCCGACGCCACGGAAAACGACAAAGCCGACTATTTTCAGCGCCACGTCGAGGGCACGCCGGTATCCGCCCTCATATTGGCGGACGGGCGGCGCGCCATGGTCCTCGGCTTCAGCGCGCAGTGGTCGGCACCTTCGCTCTCGCGCCCGTTCCGTTACGGCGGTGCGGTGCGGCCGGCCGCGCTTGCGCCTGGATTGACCGAGGCAATGACTGGCGCCGTGGAGCGGTTGATCGCGGCGGTGCCGCTGGTCGGGCTCAACAGCGCGGATTTTCTCGTCGAGGGTGACGCGTTCTGGTTGCTCGAGATCAATCCGCGGCCGGGTGCGACGCTCGACATTTTCGAGCCGGCGGACGGGTCGTTGTTTGCTCTGCACGTTGATGCCATGCGCGGAAGGTTGCCGCAACGCGCTCCCGTGCTGTCCGGCGCTGCCGCATCGGCGACTGTCTATGCGACGGATGATATTCCGTCGATGCCCGCCATCGATTGGCCCGAGTGGGCCGCCGACCGGCAGAATGCCGGGACGAGCGTCAGCGCGGGCGAGCCGGTGTGTACTGTGCTCGCGCACGCGAACGCGCCGTCCACCGCAAAGGCGCTCGCCGAGCAGCGCGTCACGGCGATTTTGTCGAAAGTCGCGCCGAGGCTGCCATGAGCGATGCCTCGCCAATCAGCGTCAACGCGGCGGCGGCGCGCCTGGTCGAGCGGCTCAAGGCCGACGCTGCGGAACTCAAAGTCGGAATCGCACGCGGCAGCCTGGGCGAAACTTTGATCGATGCCGGACGAAACTCTTCGGGCAGCATCGCGGCGGGCTTGCGGCTCGCGGAAATTTGCATGGGCGGCCTTGGCACGGTCGCGCTTGCCGCGAGCGCCGCAACCCCGCGCTGGCCGTGGACACTTACGACGCAGTCGTCAAATCCGGTGACGGCCTGTCTTGCCAGCCAGTATGCGGGCTGGCGGCTCAAGCATGGCGAAGGCAAGGACGCGTTTCTCGCGCTGGCGTCGGGACCCGGCCGCGCGCTGGCGCGCAAAGAGCCGCTGTTTGAGAGTTTGGACTATCGTGACGTTGCAACCACGGCAACGTTTGTTCTGGAAAGCCCGCGCCCGCCGCCGCCGCCCATCGTGCGCAAGGTCGCCGACGATTGCGGTGTCGCACCCGAGCATTTGACCTTCATCTACGCGCCCACCCAGAGTCTTGCCGGCAGCGTGCAGATCACGGCGCGCGCGCTCGAAGTCGCGCTGCACAAGGCGCATGAGCTCAAATTCCCGCTCGACCGCATCGTCGAAGGATTGGGCGCGGCACCGCTGGCGCCGCCCCATCCCGACCTGGTCACCGCCATGGGCCGCACCAACGACGCGATTATATATGCCGGCCGGGTCCATCTGTTCGTCACCGGCGCGGCGGCCGATGCGCGCAGCCTTGCGGAGCAGTTGCCGAGCGAGCGCTCGCGCGATTACGGTCGGCCGTTCGTCGATGTCTTCAAGCGGGCGAAAGGCGATTTCTACGCAATCGATCCGATGCTGTTCAGCCCGGCCGAGGTGATCGTCACCGCCCTCGGCACCGGCGAAAGTTTTCATACCGGCCACGTGGATTTGAGCCTGCTCGATGCCTCCTTCGCCTGACACACTTGTGGCCGAGCCGGCGCGCGCTGCCCCGCGCATCGCGCTCGTCGTCGACCGGTTCGACTGGCACGCGCGCCAGCTTGAGAAGGAGTTCGCGGCGCGCGGGGCGCGTTGCGTTCCGATGCGGCTGGATGCGTGCCGGTTCGCGACGCAAAGCGCCTCCGGGCTGATGCTCGACGGCTTTGGCGAGCGCCTGCCCGACGCTGTCGTCGTGCGGACCATGTCCGGCGGCACGTTCGAGGCGGTCACCTTGCGGCTCGGGATTCTCCACGCGTTGCGTGAACTCGGCGTTCCGGTGTGGAACGACGCGCGCGCGATCGAGCGCTGCGTCGACAAATCGATGACGAGCTTTTTGCTCGCGCGCGCCGGCATCGCGACGCCGCCGACCTGGACGATGGAGTCGACGGAGGCAGCGCGCGCGATCGTGCGGGCGAAAGCCGGGGAGGGGCCGCTCGTGCTCAAGCCCCTGTTCGGCTCGCAAGGCCGCGGACTGCGGTTGATCCGCGCGCCGGAGGATCTGCCCGCCGCGCGCCACGTCGCCGGCGTCTATTATCTGCAACGCTACGTCGCCGCGGCGCAGGATGGCGTATTTCGCGACTTCCGCGTCTTTGTTTCGCAGGGCCGGGTCATTGCCAGCATGGTGCGGCACGCGACGAGCTGGGTCACCAACGTCAAGCGCGGCGGCCGCCCGATGGCCGGCGTGATCGGCGGCGAGATCAAGGACCTTGCCGTGCGCGCGGCGGCGGCGGTCGGCGCTACCTTCGCCGGCGTCGATCTGATCATCGACGCGGATGGCCACCCTGCCGTGCTGGAGGTCAACAGCATGCCGGCGTGGGCCGGCGTGCAGAAGGTGACGCCGACAAACATTGCCGCGGTGCTCGCCGCGGACCTGATGGCGGCGCTCGATGCCTGGACCGTCCGCGGAGCGCGGGCGTGAGCGCATTGTGCGGCGCGATCGCGCAAGCGTTCCTTGCCGCGTGCCGCGACGAACTCGAAGCGCCGAAGCCCGGCAACGTCCATGTTCTTGCGCCCGGCACGCGGAAGACGGTGGCGGATTTCATCGTTAGCGCCCAGGCGGCGGCCGCGCCGCTCACGCAAGCCGGGGCCCGCGTCGGAACGCGCATCCGCGGCGCGGTCGAGGCGAGCGTCGCGGCGGTGCCGCGCAACACCAACCTCGGCATCATCCTTCTGTGCGCGCCGCTGGCGGCAGCGGCGGAACGCCTTCCGAGCGATTTGCGCACGGCGGTCGCGCGGCAACTCGAAAATCTCGATCGCGAGGACGCGTGCCTTGCGTTCCGCGCCATTGTGCTCGCCGCGCCTGGCGGGCTCGGCACGGCGCCGCGTCACGACGTACATGAGCCGCCCACGGTGACGCTGCGCGCAGCGATGGCGGAGGCGGCGGATCGCGACCGCATTGCGCGGCAGTACGTTTCCGATTTTGCCGACTTGTTCGACCTCGGAGAGCCGGCGCTCGCAGCGGCGCTCGCCCAATCGATGGAGCCGAAGTGGGCGACGCTCGCCGTTTATCTGGCGTTCCTGTCCTCGTTCCCGGACAGTCACGTGGTGCGCGAGCATGGCCCCGCCATAGGCGAAGAGGTGCGCCGCCGCGGCGTGGAGTTTCGCCAGCGGCTGCTGCAATCGGGCGAGCCGAACGCACTCCTGCCTGACCTCCTGGGGTGGGACGCTGCCCTCAAAGGTCGCGGGATCAATCCCGGCACCAGCGCCGACTTCACGGTCGCGACCTTGTTCGCGCATCGTCTCCGCAGCATCTTGCCGCCGGCGCGCAACAGTGATTGACTTCGCGCGGCTGGAACCGGACGATGTTCCGCCGCTATCTGGCTAACCGATCCGGCCCGTTGCGGCCGGATGCTGACAACAAGGATAGCTATTCTGCAAACCACCGGACGCCTCGGCTCCGGAGAAAGATGGTTTGCTTTTCCTTGGGAGGGAGTTGGCGATGGCAAAAGTCACTAAGCTGTGTGTGGGTGAATCGCTCGTCGGCGACGGCAACGAGATCGCGCACATCGATCTTCTCATCGGTCCCCGCGGCAGCGCCGCCGAGACCGCGTTTGCAACCGCCCTGACCAACAACAAAGACGGGTTCACGTCGCTGCTCGCGGTGGTCGCCCCCAACCTGATCTGCAAGCCCGCGACCGTCATGTTCAACAAGGTCACGATCAAGGGCGCCAAGCAGGCGGTGCAGATGTTCGGGCCGGCGCAGCATGCGGTCGCCAAGGCGGTGGCCGACAGCGTCGCCGAAGGCGTGATCCCCGCGGACGAGGCCGACGATCTGTTCTGCTGTGTCGGCGTGTTCATCCATTGGGAAGCCGCGGACGACAAGAAGATCCAGGACTTCAACTACCGCGCCACCAAGGAAGCGATCGCGCGCGCGGTGGCGGGCGAGCCGAAGGCGTCCGAGGTCGTGGCCAAGCGCGATCAGGTCAAGCACCCGTTCGCGGCATAAGCCTTCGCGATCTCGGCACCAGTCAGCCTCCCGTCGTGTAGGCATGACGCAACGAGCGCGCCGGCGATCCCGGCGCGCGCGAGCGCGATGAGATCGACCGCGTCACGTACGCCGCCTGCGGCGTAGATCATCCGCGTTCCGGCGGTTTTTCGCACCGCCCCGAGAAGATCTATGTCGGGGCCGGCGCCGCTGCCGACCTTGGCGAGCGTCATGGCGATCACCTTGCCCGGCCAGCAATCTGTGTCGGCGAGGAGTTCGCTCGGACCCTGGAACGCGGCACCGCGAAAATCGAGCGAGAGTACGACGCGCGGGTCCGCCGCGAAGCGTCGCACCAGCGCCGTGTCGGCTTGGCTTTCGCTGCCAAGAACGAGATGAGCCATTCCCGCGGCAAGCCAGCGCTCGGCCTCGGCAGGTCGCGCGACGCCACTATCGACCCATAGAGTGAGCTCGGGAAATGCTGCCTTGAGGCGCTCCAACGCAGCGCGGTTGTCACCGCTGCCTTCGATGGCATCGAGATCGGCGACGTAGAGCGTCGGGAAGCGATAAATCGAGAAAAGGCCGCGGACGATATCGACCGGGTCGCTGGTGCGCGCCAAGTTTGTTTTGATCGGGCGGTATTCATCACGCCGGCCCATGCGCGCGTGCACGACGACACCGCCGCGCAAATCGATGACCGGGATGATTTCCATTGCGCGGCAAACATTTGTAGGGTGGGCTAAGCCCGTAGCGCGAAGCGCGAGGGCGTGCCCACGCGTGGGCACGGCCTTCCTCGCTTCGCTCGGTCGGCCTTAGCCCACCCTACGGCAACAAATGTTTTTGGTCCAACCGCAGTCAATCATGCGCACCGCCGTCGGATGGGATATCGGGGGCGTCCATCTCAAGGCCGCCCGAGCGCAGGACGGCCGCGTCGTCGACGCGGTGCAGATAGCGTCGCCGTTGCGGCTCGGGGTCGGCGCGCTGGTGGATGCGTTTGCGCAAGCGGCCGCGCGCATGGGAAGTGCCGATTGCCACGCCGTCACCATGACGGGCGAACTGGCCGACACCTTCGAATCGCGTGCGCGCGGCGTCGAAACACTCGCGGCTTTGGCGGCGCGCGAAGTCGCCGGCGCGCCGGTGATGATTTACGCCGGGCCGCTTGGCCTCATTCCTCCCGAGCGCGCGGGCGCGCACGTGCGCGAGGTTGCTTCGGCGAACTGGCACGCCACCGCGTCGCTCGTCGGCGTCGCATGCCGTGCCGCGCTGTTCGCCGACATGGGCTCGACGACCACCGATCTCGTGCCGGTGATCAACGCCACGGTTGCCGCACGGGCTTATACCGACGTGGAACGCCTGGCCGCCGGCGAACTTGTCTATACCGGCTTGGTGCGCACGCCCCTAATGGCGGTTGCCCGGCGCGCGCCGTGGAACGGACGCATGACGCCGCTCATCAACGAGAACTTCGCCACCATGGCGGACGTCTACCGCGTGCTCGGAAGGCTGCCCGAAGGCGTCGATCAGATGGCGAGCGTCGACGGCCGCGCGAAAACGAAAGAGGCATCGCGCGCACGGCTTGCCCGCATGATCGGCTGCGATGCGGCGGATGGTGGCGAAGCAGCGTGGACCGCGCTCGCGTGCTGGTTCGCCGAGGCGCAAACATGCGCGGTCTTCGAGGCGGCGATGCTGGTCTTGTCGCAGCACTCGCTGCCGGGGGAGGCGCCGATCGTCGGCTGTGGCATCGGCGAGACGGTGCTGCGCGAAGTCGCTCGTCGCCTTGGGCGCACCTACGTCGGCTTCGATACGCTGATCAGCGTTGAACCCGCGGCGCGCGCGGCAGCGCTCCAGTGTGCGCCGGCGGCGGCGCTCGCCGCCATCTTTTCCAAAGGCTGAGCGTGCGCGGGTTCCCGGCCCTCATCTCCGCGCTCGTCGCAATCGCCTCGGGCCTGTCCGCGCAGGCCGCCGATCGTCCGCGCGTGGCATTCTTCGGTTTTTCGATGATCAACACATCGCTCGAGCCGACCAGGCCGGAAGAGGAAGGGCGCCTGCGCCTGCTCGACAACCTGCTGCGGGAAAAACTCGCGGCGTCGGCGCAATTCACGCTGGCCGATATTCCACCCGACCTGCAGAAAGAGATCGCGGGTGGGGCGGAGATCCGCGACTGCAACGGCTGCGAACGCGACTATGCGAAGCGCGCCGGGGCGGAGTGGGCCGCGTGGGGGACCGTGCAGAAGGTCAGCAATCTCATCCTCAACATCAATCTGTACATGGAGGACGCGCAGACCGGGAAGCTCACGTTCGTCAAGAGCGTCGATATTCGCGGCAATACCGACGAGTCGTGGCGGCATGGGTTGGAGTATATGCTAAGGAACTATTTGTTTAATCAACCGACGCCGTAGGGTGGGCTAAGCCGGCGAAGCTGGCGTGCCCACCGTGAAATCGTCACGAATCATCGTTGGTGGGCACGGCGCTTCGCGCCTTAGCCCACCCTACGGGTGCCCGGACCGAGGTTCACTCCGTTTTCGGCGGCCTTACGCTCGGCCCGGATTTGTTGCCCGGTTTGCCCTGAATCCCGCTCGTGTCCTGCGGCGTGGTAGTGGTGGTGGTTCCTGGCGAGGTCGTGCCCGATTGTGGCTGGGCCGGGCCTGATTTGTTGCCCGGCAAGCCCGGTTGTCCGGCGCCGCTGTTCGGCGTGGTTTGCGCGAAAGCCGCCGGACCCAGCAACAGTGTCGACAGGGCGACCGCCGCGATTGTCTTCGTCCGCATGGCGTTACCTCACGTTCTTCTCGTTCGCTACTGGCGGCGTACAGCCGTCCGTTGAGGAACGGGGGGCCCGGCGCAAGGTTCCCGATGTTGCGGCTTACCACTTCGCCCGCAGGCCAGCGTAAGCGGCGAGCGGCATGCCGGGCGTAAACGTGCGCGGATCGGTGAGGTTGAGATAGGGCAACGCATCGGTCTGGAAAAACGTGCCGAACGCGTAATAGCGCTGGTTGAACAGGTTCTGCACCAGCCCGAATGCCTCGAGGTTCTTGTTGATCTGATACGAGGTGTGGGCGTTGACCACCCAATAGGCCGGGATCTCCGGATTCTGGTTCGACTGGTCGCCGAACAGATATTGGCTGCCGACGACGTTGAGGTCGGCCCCGACTTTCCACCTTTCGGTGATCGCGTATTCGGCCCCCGCCTTGAAGCGATACTGCGGGACCACCGGCAGGTGATCGCCCGGCGTCACCAGGATGTGTCCGTTCGCGTCCGCCATCGGGTTGTTGGGCGAGGAGAGGAGCTGCGTGCCCTGGAAGGTAGCGTCGATCAAGGCGTAGTTGGCGTAGGCCGACCAGCGTTCCTGCTTGTAATTGAGGCTCGCCTCGATCCCCTGGCGCAGCGTGGCGGCGACGTTCTGGAAGAAGCCGCGGCCAGGCAGCGAGCTTGCCACGTTGATGATGTCGTCGTCGCTGCGGGTGTGGAATGCGCCGAGGCTCCAGGCGAGCTTGCCGTAGTCGGGGCCGAAATTGAAATTGCCGCGAATCCCCGCCTCATAGGTGTGGCCGATCACCTGCTTCAACGGCGGGTCGGCCACCAGGAAGCTGTCGATCAGGCAGGGCCGCAGCGGATCGGCGCAGGACAGTTCGAGCGGGGTCGGCGCCCGGTTCGATTCCGAATAGCCGCCGTAGATCGTGACGTTGGGCGCGACCTTGTACGTCGCGCCGATCACCGGGTTGAACCGCATGTACTCGTTGAAGCCAGTGAGCGCGTTCCCCAGCTCGTCCTGCAGCTTGATCAGCGCGATGTTGTAGCGACCGCCGGCGGTGACCGAGATGCGGGAGGTGACATCGAACGTGTCGGTCGCATAGACGCCGAGATACGTCGTGTCGGCAAGGAGACTCACCGGCGCGAGATCGCCGGTCGGCTGGTCGATGATGACGCCGGTGCCGTAGACGAAGGGGAATTGATCCGCGTTGACGGTCCCCAGCTCGCTGGTGCCGGTGAACTGCACGTGGCCGCGATCGACACTGGTGCCGATCACCAGATGGTTGTCGTGTGCGGCGAGCTTGTCGGTACTCGTCGCCTGCAATGATCCGCCGTAGCTGTTGGTCGAGTTCCAGGTCCGGTCGATTTCGCCCAGCACGTTGGGCGCGGCGAGCGGCCCGGCCGCAGCCACCGGCTGGCCGTTCGTGGTCGTCAGGTTGGTCAGATTCCCCATCAGGTCCGGAAAGCAGACGAACGCCGGATCCGGGCAGCCGTCGTTTTGCGCGTTGGTAGTGTTGGCGTCCACGTGCCGCTGCCAGAAGCCGCGGTAGTAGAGGATCGCCTGGAGGGAGAGCGTGTCGGTCGGCTTGACGTTGGCGCTGGCGGTGAGGAAAGCGAGCGAATTTTCCGTCGTCTGCGGCACCGTATAGATGCTCGACCAGCGCTGCGCGAGCATCTCTACCGGCGTCGGTCCGATCGCGCCGAAGAAATTATCGGCGTCGGTGAAGTTGACATGGAACTCGCCGCCGTCGCCGCGCATGCCGAGGTCGAGAAACATGCGCCGCAGCCGCGAGGGGGATTGGTCGCGCCAGCCGGCGTCGTTGAGCGCGTCGGCCGCAAAGTAGGTGGCGAAATCGCCGTTCTGTCCGCCCGCCTGGACCGTGGCACCGATGCGTCCGTAGGAGCCGCCGCGCAGCTCGGCCTCGATGCCGTGCCAGGTGAAGCCGTTCTTCATCTGGATCGAGAGCGCGCCGCCGAGCGCATTGAGGCCGTACACCGGATTGTTCGGCACCAGCTCCAGCCGGCCGATCGCGCTCTCGGGGATGAAGTCCCAATTGACCGTATCGCCGAACACCTCGTTGATGCGCACGCCGTTCTGATAGACCGCGAGGCCTTGCGGCGTGCCGATCACCGGCGAGGCGGTGAAGCCGCGGTAGTTCACGTCGCGTTGAAACTGGTTGCCGGTTTGATCGCCGATCGACACGCCCGGCAGGAACTGGCCGACGGTGTCCAGAAAACCGGCCGACCGCGTGTGATCGAAACTGCTCGCCGGCAAGACCGCGGCGTTCGACGGCACCTTGTCGCGGGGGACGCCGCTGCCGGGAACGGGCGAGGCGCCAATGGTGTCGGCTCCCTCTGCTTCGCCTGCGTTTGTGGCGGTCGCTTCGGTTACCGCGGGTACCACGGGTGCGACGGGCGTGGCGCGTCTCGCGGTGGGAGCGGCCCGTGCCGGTGTGCGCGCCGCCGCGGCCCGCTTGGGCGGCGCTCGCTTCCGCTCCGCCGTGTGCTTGGGCTTCAGCTTTTGCTTCGGGACGGGGACGTTGATGGTTGGCAGATGTGCCGGCGCGGTCGCAGGTTCACTTGCCGGCGCGGCGGTTGCCGGCGCGGGCGTATTGCTCTGGGCCCATACGCTCCATGGCACCAGCAGCGCCGCAACGACCACGCACACACGCGGCATGAACTTCCCCCGACACAGCGTTCATGCGGAACAAACTTCCCCCGCGGCTCAGCCCATGCTCCCCACCTCACCGTAGAAGTCCGCTCTGTTTCCAGCAAGGCGCGGCGCCTGATCCTTGATTGCCCGGCAAAATTCTCGGCCCGCGTGACATTTGCGCCACGCTCGCGTGTGACCCGTGAGCGAGTGTTGCACCCAATGGCTCGCGCTGCTAACGTGTCGGCAACAGAACGGAGGAGATGCACAATGGCCTGGACAACTCCGACCCTCGTCGAAATCTGTATCGGCCTCGAGATCAACGGCTATCTGCCGGCGGAATTCTAAGCGTCTCGAACGGCTTCCGCCCGGCGCTTCGGGCGGTCTCGCAAAAACAGCCTGACCGGCTGGGGTTCGCTTCGCGCGGGCTCCAGCTTTCGCGCGTCTACGGCTGCGTTCTTTGCGAATGTAGGGTGGGCTAAGCCCGTAACGCGAAGCGCGAGGGCGTGCCCACCAACGATGATTGTTTATTGAGCGGCGGTGGGCACGCCCGCTCCGCTTCGCTACGCGGCCTGAGCCCATCTACACCCACCCTACGAAGAGTCGCATTGTTATTGCTTGAAGATCGTTGCTGAATCGGCGCATGCGAAACGGAAAAGACGACGGCTGGAGCACGCCGCAATGACGAGCCGCGCGCGCATCGCCGTGGCGCTGTGTCTCTCCGCTGTCCTCCTGACGGCCGGGCTCGCGCGCGTGCAGGCGCAAGCGCCGCCCCCCGCCGAGTTCACCATCGGATATCTGCACCGGCCGCCGGCGAAATCGGCGATTTCGCTCCTTGAAGTGCCGGCCCCGGACGATGGCGTTGCCGGCGCCGAGCTGGCGGTCGAGGACAACAACACCACGGGCCAGTTCCTCGGCCAGCATTTCGCGCTCGCGCCCGTCGAACTCAAGAACGGCGAGGATCCGGCCGCCGCGGTCGCATCGCTGGGGCAGCGAGGCGTCTCG
>JAFAUQ010000127.1 GCA_019243195.1 Hyphomicrobiales bacterium | reverse complement strand
GCAGGACTTTTTGTTGGGTGCTGAGCATGACGTTCTCCCGAAAGGGTTTTACTGGAGCATGATCTTATTCCGACCTGCCTTCGCCCGCCGAAGCATCAGGCAACACGAACAACGTAACAGGGCTTCGCGCAGGCGGGACACCGGTTCCCACTTTTCGGGATCATGCTCTAGGCCGCGAGCCTGGCGACCACGCGCGCGGCGTCGTGGCGCAGACGGGCGAGATCGAGGCCGGGCAGCGCGCCGTTGTCGACGACCTTGCGGCCGCCGACAAAGAGATGGCGCACGTGCGCGGCCCCGGCGGACGTGACCGGCCCGACGAGCGGATCGTGCAGGCCGAAATAGCGCGGGTTTGAGAGATCGAAGATCGCGATGTCGGCGAGCTTGCCGGGCGCGATCGTGCCGGTGTCGGGGAAGCCGAGCACGCGCGCGCCGCCGACGCTCGCCCAGCGGACCACGTCCTCGACGCTCACCACCTCGGCGCCTTTGGCGGCGCGGTGCGTATGCCAGGCGCTGTGCATCTCGCTGATCATGTCGGCGGATTCGTTCGACGCCGCGCCGTCGACCGCGAGCGACACCGTCCCGCCGAGCGCGGCGACCTTCTCGGCCGGCGCGATGCCGGAGCCGAGGCGGCAGTTCGACTGCGGGCAGTGGGCAAAGCCGGTCTGCGTCTCGACCAGGAGGCGCACCTCGTCGTCGTCGAGGTGCACGAGGTGCGCGAACCACACGTCCGGCCCGACCCAATCGTGATCGGCCATCCAGGCGAGCGGCCGCTTGCCGTAGGTGGCGAGGCAGAACTCGACGTAGTCCTTGGTTTCAGACAGATGGCTGTGGATGCGCAAGCCCATGCGGCGCGCCGCGGCGGCGATCACTTTGAGCTCGGCGGCTTCCACCGCCCAGGGCGGCGTGGTGGTCGCGAAGGCGACGCGGCGGCGGCTGTCGGGCGAAGGATCGTGATAGCGCTGGGCGCAGCTCTCGACCGACTTGATCATGCGGTCGAGCGGCTCGGTCGGCATCGGGATGATTTCCGGGGTGTCGAAGCTGCGCGCCTTGGTGGCGCCGCCGCGGCAGAACACGAGGCGCAGCCCGAGTTCCTCCGCCACGTCGAAAATCACGTCGGCGGGATCGAAGCGGTAACTCTCAGCAAACATGTAGTGATGGTCGGCGGCGGTGCTGGTGCCGGAGAGCAGCAGCTCGACGAGCCCGATGCGAGCGGCGGTGCGCAGCGCCTCCTCGTCGATCTTGTGCCAGAAGGTGTAGGGCACGGCGCGCAGCCAGCCGAACAGCGGCAGGTCGATGCCGCCGCGCACACCCTTGAGGATGCTCTGGAACAGGTGATGATGGGTCGAGATCAGTCCGGGATAAACGACGCAGCCGGAGGCATCGATGATTTCTTCGCCCGGCTGCGGCGTGAGCGCGCCGACTTCGGTGATGCGGCCGTCAGCAAAACGAATGGCGCCGGTCGCGCGCATGGCGGCGCCCGGCAGTCCGGTGAATATCCCCTCGGCGCCGATGATCAGCGTCATGTTTCCGGCCCCACTTCGCTTTCGTGCCATTCGCCGAGCGCAAGCTTGGAGAGCGCCACCATGATGCCGAACAAGATCACGCCGGCAAGCGTGATCAGGAACAGCGCCGCGAACATGCGCGGGATGTCGAGCTGGAATCCCGATTGCAAGATTTCGTAGGCGAGGCCGGCGCTGCGCCCGCCGGTGCCGGCGACGAACTCGGCGACCACGGCGCCGATCAGCGCAAGCCCGCTCGAGATGCGCAGGCCGCCGAAGAAATAAGGCAGCGCGCTCGGGATGCGCAGGCGGTAGAGCGTTTGCAGCCGGCCGGCGCGGTTCATACGGAACAGGTTCACCAGCCCGGGATCGACGCTGCGCAAACCGAGCGTGGTGTTGGAAATGATCGGGAAGATCGCGACCACGGTGGCGCAGACGGTGAGCGCCAGTTGCGTATTCTTGACCAGGATGATGATGAGCGGCGCGATCGCGACGATGGGCGTCACCTGCAGCAGCACCGCGTAGGGAAAGAGACTCATTTCGATGGCGCGACTCTGCACGAACAGAAACGCGATCAGGGTGCCGATCACGATGGCGGCTGCAAACGCCTGAAAGGCGATGCGCAAGGTGATGCCGAGGGCGCGCAGCAGGGTGCCACCGTCCTCCGTGAACCTGGCGGCGATGTCGGTCGGCTTGGGGAAGAGGAAGATCGGAACGTGCGCGGCGCGGCAGACGAGTTCCCAGACGATGACGACGAAGATTCCGACCAGCGCCGGCGCCGCGACCCGCATCACCGCCTCGGACTGGACCCACGGCCGCATCGGTTAACCTCTCAGCAGCCGGTCGCGGCGGAGGAGACTTCGGCGAGCCAGCCGGAGAGCGCGCGGCAATATTCGGCAAACCGCGGGCTGTCGCGGAACGCGCCGTCGCGCGGCTGCGCCTCGTCGATTGTCATCGTCTTGAACACCTTGCCGGGCCGCGCCGCCATAACCACGACGCGCGTCGAGAGGAACACCGCCTCGTAAATCGAATGGGTGACGAACACGGTCGTGAGCTTGCGCTCCCACCACAGCCGCACGAGGTCGGCGTCGAGCCGGTTGCGGGTGAACTCGTCGAGCGCCCCGAACGGCTCGTCCATCAGCAACAGGTCGGGCTCGGTAACGAGGGCGCGCGCGATCGACACCCGCATGCGCATGCCGCCGGAGAGCTGGCGCGGATAATGGTGCGCGAAGCCGTCGAGGCCGACGTGGGCGAGCGCAGCGAGCGCACGCGTCCGGGCCAGCGGCGCCGGCACCTGCGCGAGATCGAGCGGCAGACGGACGTTGCCTTCAACGCGCGCCCACGGCATCAGGGTCGGATCCTGGAATACGAAGGCGAGGCGGCGGCCATCGGAGCCGATGCTGTCGAAGCCGCCGCGCCACCAGAGAATGCGCCCGTCCGACGGCTCGATCAAATTCGCCATCAGCTTGAGCACGGTGCTCTTGCCGCAGCCGGACGGACCGATCAGCGTGAGGAACTCAGCCCCGCGCACGGCCAGATCGACGGGCGCGAGCGCGCGCGTGCCGTCGGAATAAATTTTCTCCGCCGACAGCAGTTCGACCACGGGCGCGGCATCGGCCGCGGCGTGGCGAATAGATGGCGCGTCGTTCAGAGCGAGCACGTCAGCAGGCTTCCTACTCTCGAACGTCATCCTGAGGAGGTCGCGCGCATTGCGCGCGACCGTCTCGAAGGATGGCCACAAACACCGAGCTTGCTTCCATCCTTCGAGACGGCCGCTCGCTCACGCGAGCGGCCTCCTCAGTCTACATGTCCGATGCGAGCAGAAGCGAGCGGCCTCGGCGCGTGCGATACGAGGGTTGCGCCGGACGGGCCGGCGCCGAGCCTCAAGCATGGGAGACCGCTCATGGACGAGCATACCCTCTACGTCGGAC
>JAFAUQ010000039.1 GCA_019243195.1 Hyphomicrobiales bacterium | reverse complement strand
CGCAACCCCGATGCCCTGAAACCGCGCGACCACCGGCGGCAGCGCGAGCACCTCGATGGGCGCGCCGGCGTCGTGCAGCTGCGTCGCCTTGTATTGATAGACCGTGAGCGCCAGCGGCACCTCGCCCGAGATGACCAGGTTGGTGAGCAGCGTGTGGCCCTTGCGCACGGAGATGCCGTTGGCCGCGACGATGTCGTGGAACAGCTTGAGGCCGTCGGCCTCGCCGAGCGCGCCGACCACCGCGGCGAACCAGTCGAGGTCCTCGGCCTCGATGCCGAGCTTGCCTTTCCACTTGCGGTCGATGAGGTCCGCGTAGCTGCGCGGCAGATCTTCCTTGCGCACGAGGCGCGGGTTGTAGGCGGCGGTGAAAATATTGAGCCGCGTACCCATCCATTCGCGGTGTGCCGGCACGGCCGCCGGGATCAGCTCGGTGACGTAAGGCGAGCTGATCTCCTGGAGCAGCCGCTCGCGGTGCAGCGCCTCCATTTCCGGATCATTGGTCTCGAACACATCGGCATCGAAGCGGCCGCCGTGAGCCTCGGTTACGGCGCGCTGCACGATGTTTTCCGAGCTTGCGCGCCACACCTTGACCTTCACGCCATACGCCTTCTCGAATGCCTGGGTGACGGCCGCAAGATCGTCGGAGGGCGCGGAGCCGTAGAGCGTGAGCGTGCCCTCCTTGCGCGCACCTTCGACCAGGCGCGCCGTACGGTCGGCGCCCTTATAGGTTGCGATGTCCGCGACGGTCGGCGCGTTTTGCGCCAACGCCGCGGCGGCGAGCAGCACGACCATCATCGCGCCACGCCATAACGCAAGGGCACGCCGGCGAAGGTTCATACACGCCTCTTTTTTGGCCGGACCACAGTAGATTTCCGCGCCGTCAGCGCCACCGCGATTGTCCACCTTACTGCCGCACGTAGAATGCGGCGCGGCGGCAATGAGCGCGACGATGGCTTGGATGATCGGTTGGAAGCAAGTACTGGCGGCAGCGATCATGTCGGTGTCCGCCGTCGCGGTTGCGCCGGCACAAGACGAGCCCGCCGAAGCCTCCGCGATCTATCTCTATCAAGGCGCCGACCGCGACCAGCGCCTGCTCGCGGGCGGGCGCCGGGAGGGAACGCTTGTCCTCTACACGTCGCTCGCGACCACCGAAGCCGTTCCGCTGATCGGCGCCTTCGAGCGCAAGTACGGCGTCAAAGTCCAGCTGTGGCGGGCGCTCAGCGAAAACATTCTGCAGCGCACGATCGCCGAGGCGCGCGCCCGCCGGCACAGCGTCGATGTCATCGAGACCAACAGTCCGGAGGTCGAAGCGCTCGCGCGCGAGGGTTTGATTGGGGAATTTTCGAACCCCCACGTCGCCGATCTCCACCCATGGGCCTTGCCGCCGCATCGCCTCTGGATCGGCGACCGCGTCGATCTGCGGGTGGCGGCGTTCAACACCGGCAAGGTCCGGCGCGACGAAATTCCCGCGACCTACGAGGGGTTCCTCGATCCAGCCTGGAAAGGACGCATCGCGGTCGAGGCGGCCGACGACGAATGGCTCGGCGCGGTGATGAAATATTGGGGCGAGGACCGCGGCACGGCTTTCGTGCGCCGGCTGGCGGCGCTCAAGCCCGACGTGCGCAAGGGACACGTGCTGATCGCCCAACTCGTCGCGGTCGGCGAAGTGACGGTGGCGCTGACCGCCTACAGCGGCAACGCCGAATCGATCAAACGCAAGGGAGGCCCCGTCGATTGGGCGCCGGTCGAGCCGCTGGTCGGCCGCCTGCAGGCGATCGCGCTCGCGCGCCAGGCGCCCCATCCCCACGCGGCGCTGCTGTTCGCCGACTTCCTGCTCTCGCCCGAGGGCATGCAGCTGTTGCAGGAGATGAGCCGCGTCCCCACCAGCCGGGCCATGCCCACGCCGCTCGATACGACCAAATACGTCCTGGTCGACCCGGCGCAGCCGCGTGAGGAGGCGGTCAAATGGCAGCGCATTTGGAAAGAGCTGTTTTTGAAGTAGTATTTTAACGCGCGGCCCCTGCGACGCGCCTTGGTGAGAAAAGTTGATGGCCGACAAGGATAAAAAACCCGCTCCTCATAGCCTTGCGGACCACGAGTTCGGCGCGGAACTCGATCATATCCATGACGGCGACGCCGATCATGATCACGACCATTTCCTCACCGAGGGTGCCGCGGAGGAGAATCCGATCTGGCTGCAGGACCACGTTTCGCTCGTCAGCGTCGGCATCGATATCGGCTCGGCCGGAACGCAAGTGATCTTCTCCCGCCTCGAGCTGCGCCGCCTGGGCGAGGACCTCTCGAGCCGTTACTTCGTGGTCGGGCGCGAGGCGCTGCATCAGTCCCCGGTCTCGCTCACGCCTTACCGCAGCGAGGAACGCATTGACGAGGCGGCGCTTGGCGCCATCATCGATGAAGCCTATGCCGCCGCGCGGCTGCACCCCGACGATGTCGACGCCGGCGTCGTCATTCTCACCGGCGAGGCGCTGCGCCGGGAGAACGCCGCGGCGATCGCCGGCGTGCTTGCCGAAGAAGGCGGCGAGTTCGTGTGCGCGAGCGCAGGCCATCACATGGAAGCGATGCTCGCGGCCTACGGCTCGGGCGCGGCCAGCGCCTCGCACCAGCACGCGCAGCGCATCCTCAACATCGACATCGGCGGCGGCACGACGAAGCTGGCCGTCGTCGATGACGGCCGCGTGGTCGCGACGGCGGCGGTGCATATCGGCGGCCGGCTCATGGCGCTCGACGACGCGGGCCGCATCGCGCGGCTCGACCCCGCCGGGCGCGAGCACGCCGCGGCGGCCGGTTTCTGCTGGCGCCCGGGCGAGATAGTTTCACCGGCGGCGATCGACGCGGTTGCCGAGAGCATGGCCGACGCGCTCGTCGCGGCAATCACGACGCGCCCGCTCCCCGACCCGATCGCACGGCTTTATCTGACCGCACCGATCGCCGACCTCGGCCGGATCGACGGCATCATGCTTTCCGGTGGCGTCGCCGAATACGCCTACGGGCGCGAGACGCGCGACTTCGGCGACATGGGCCTGCGGCTCGGCCGCGCGCTACGCCGGCGCATCGACGCGGGCGCGCTCGGCTGGCCGCTGCTGCCGCCGGGCGAATGCATTCGTGCAACGGCGCTGGGCGCGTCGCAGTACAGCGTGCAGCTGAGCGGCAACACCAGTTACATTTCCGATCCCGGCGTGCTGCTGCCGCGCCGCAACCTGCAAGTCATCCAACCGCCGTATCGCTGCGGCGAGACGATCGATCCGGACGCGCTCGCCGCCGCAATCCGCGCGCACCTGACGGCGTTCGATGTCGCGGCGGACGCCGGCGACGTCGCGCTGGCGCTGCGCTGGCGCGGGGCGCCCTCCTACGAGCGCATCGCGGGCTTCGCGCGTGGCATTGCCGGCGGCCTTGCGCACGCGATCGCCGCCGGCCGGCCGCTCTACATCATGCTCGACGGCGACGTCGCACAGACGCTCGGCGCGATTTTGCGCGAAGAACTGCATGTGAAAAGCGATATCCTGGCAATCGACGGCGTGGTGCTGTGGGATTTCGATTACATCGACCTCGGACGCATCCGCATGCCTTCGCAGACCGTGCCGGTGACGATCAAATCGCTGGTCTTCAGTGAGGATCCACGCCGTCCGCACGTGCATGCGCACGGCCACGGTCACCACCACCATTCTCACCAAGAGGATGACCATCATCGCGACGACGGCAATATTTGATTCAACGCGCCAGCGTCTCGAGCCGCAGTGGATCGTGATCGGCGTCTGCATCGCGCTTGTTGTGTGGCTCGCGCTGGTGCCGCTGGCCTTCCTGCTGTGGCAGAGCTTCCTCACGCCGCAAACCGCCGCGGAACCGGCGCGGTTCACCTTGGAAAACTATGCCGCCGCCTACGCCAGCGGCGAGACCGCCCGGCTGCTCGGCAACTCGCTGACGTTTGCTGTCGGCGCCGCCGCCCTCTCGTTCGTGCTCGGCACCGCATTCGCGTGGATCAACGAGCGCACCAACACGGCGTTCAAATCGCTGTTCTTGGCGCTCGCGCTCGTCCCGCTGGTGATCCCGAGCGTGCTCTTCACCGTGGCGTGGATTTTCCTAGCCAGTCCGAAGATCGGGATCGTCAACCTGGTGCTGCAATCCTGGACCGGATCGGACGCCGCGTTCGTCGACATCTACTCCCTGGGCGGCATGATCTGGGTCGACGGGCTGCACTATTCGCCGATGGCATTCCTGCTGATGACGGCGGCGTTCCGCTCGATGGATCCGGCGCTCGAGGAGGCGGCGCTCATGAGCGGCGCCGGCCTGCTCCAGGTCGCGCGGCGGATCACGTTCAGGCTCGCCTGGCCGGCGGCGGTCGCCGCGCTGCTGATCCTGTTCGTGCGCGCGATCGAGTCCTTCGAGGTGCCGGCGCTGCTCGGGTTGCCGGCCGGGATCGAGGTTTACACCTCGGCGATCTATCAGGCGGTCAACAAATATCCGAGCGAGGTGGGCCTCGCCAGCGCCTACGCGGTGGTGCTGCTGCTGATCACCGCGCTATGCGTCTATACGCAATCGCGGCTGTCGCGGCACGACACACGCTTTGCCACCGTGACCGGCAAAGGCTTCCGCTCGCGCCGCGTCGATATCGGCCGCTGGCGCTATCTCACGGCCGCACTGTTCGTGCTCTATTTCGCGGTCCTGGTACTGCTGCCGTTCCTGGTGCTGCTGTGGTCCTCTCTGCAGAAATTCTACAGCGTGCCCTCGCGTGCGGCGCTCGCGACCGTCGGGCTCGACGCCTACCGCAACCTCCTCGACCATCCGGGTTTCGCCGCGAGCGTGTTGAACAGCGCGTTGCTCTCGCTCGGCAGCGCCACCTTCGTCATGCTGGTCACGTCGGTCATCTGTTGGATCGTGGTGCGCACCCGGATGCCCGGCCGGCTGCTGCTCGACAGCCTCACCTCGCTGCCGCTGGCGATACCGGGCCTCGTGCTCGGGCTCGCCGTGATGGTGTGCTATTTGAAACTCGATGTCGGCGTCTACGACACGCTGTGGATCATGTTCATCGCCTACGTGACGCGGTTCATGCCGTACGGCCTGCGCCCCACGACGACCTCGATGCTGCAGATTCACAAGGAGCTGGAGGAATCCGCGGCCATGAGCGGGGCCTCCTGGGCGACGACATTCCGGCGCATCGTCCTGCCGCTGATCAAGCCCGGGCTCATCGCCGGGTGGATCTACGTGGTGATCGTCGCCGTGCGGGAATTGTCCAGCTCGATCCTGCTCTACAGCCCGGGCACCGAGGTCATCTCGATCACCATCTGGGAGCTGTGGCAGAATGGGCAATACGTGGAGCTTTCCGCCGCCGGCGTCATGCTCATGAGCGTGCTGTTCTGCCTCGTCATGCTGGCCCAGGTCGCGGGCCGCAAGTTTGCAATCATTGAACCCTGAGGCAGGAGGAAGGCGTGCTCAGCGTCAGGTCGCTGCACGTGGACTATCCGGCCGAAGGCGGCGCCGTGAACGCCGTCCGCGACGTGAGCTTCGATGTCGCGCGCGGGACATTTTTCACCCTGCTCGGGCCGAGCGGTTGCGGCAAGACCACGACCTTGCGCGCCATCGCCGGGCTGGAGCGGCCGCGGCGCGGTGAGATCGAGGCGGACGGGCGCATCGTCTATTCCGCCGGCAAGGACATCTTTCTTGCGCCGAACCGGCGCAACTTCGGCATGGTGTTCCAGTCCTACGCCATCTGGCCGCATATGAACGTGTTTAAGAATGCGGCGTTTCCCCTCGAAGTCGGCCGGCGACGCCTCGGCCGCAAGGAGGTGGAAGCAAAGACCATGCGCGTGCTCGCGGCGGTCGGCCTCGATGATCTCGCCGATCGGGCGGCGACCAAACTTTCGGGCGGGCAACAACAGCGCCTGGCGCTGGCGCGCGCACTCGCCATGGAGCCGACCTTGCTGCTGCTCGACGAGCCGCTCTCCAATCTCGATGCCAAGCTGCGCGAGCGCATGCGCTTCGAACTTACTCGGCTGCAGCGCGAGCTAGGCGTCACCACCGTCTACGTCACGCACGACCAGAGCGAGGCGCTCGCCCTTTCGCACGCAATCGCCGTGATGAACGAGGGCCGCATCGTGCAAATCGGATCGCCCGCGGATATCTATCAGCGTCCGCGCGACCGGTTTGTCGCCGATTTCATCGGATCAACCAATCTGCTCGACGCCACGGTGATCGCCGCGGACGCGCAGACCGGCCGATGCCGCATCGCCACCGCGCTCGGCGAATTGCACGCCCGCGGCAACGGCTTGTCCCGCGACGAGGCCGTGGTCTTATCCATAAGACCCGAGGATGTGGAGTTGTTCGACGAGCCGCCGGCATGCGCCGACGGCGACAACCTCTGCTGCGGCACGGTGGACGCCAAGGTGTTCCTCGGTGATTATCTCGATTTCCAGGTCAAGGTGGGCGAGCGCCTGCTGCTTGCGCGCGCGCATCCGTCGCTGCGCGCCGCGCCCGGCGCCCCGGTCCACGTCCGTATCAAGGCGGATAAGTGCATCGCCATCTCCGACCGCCGAGCAGGGAGCCCGGAATGATCAAGGACGCCGTGGTTTCGCCGGAGCTGGCAAGCAAGTTCGCGGCCGAAAAGGACACGCCCTACCAGCGCTGGGTGCACGGCGAGGGTCTCGACATCATCGGCGCCCATTACGTGCCGAACCTGCGCACGGTCGAGCTTAAGCTTTGGGGGCGGCGCGGCGGCGCCGGCGTCTTCATCAATCACGAGGCCTCGCGCACCTCGAACGACTGCTACGTGTGCGAAATCCCCCCGGGCGGCAAGCTCGCGCCGCAACGCCAATTATACGAGGAAATGGTTCTCGTGCTAGACGGCCGCGGCTCGACCGCGGTGTGGAACGATGCGGGCGCGCGCGTCACCTTCGAATGGAAAGCGGGCGCGCTGTTCGCGATACCGCTCAATGCATGGCATCAGCATTTCAACGGCGCCGGCCGCGCCCCCGCGCGCTACGTCGCGGTGACCAACGCGCCTTCGGTGATCAACCTCTATGAGGAGCCGGAGTTCGTCTTCAACACGCGCCATGACTTCAAGTCCCGCTTTTCCGGCGAGCCTGATTATTTCGCCGCCAAGAGCGAGCAGAAGGGCCTGCGGCTGGAAACGAACTTCGTCGCCGACGCGGTCAACCTGCCGCTGATCAGCGCCAGGGAACGCGGCGCCGGCGGCGGCCACATCCGCTTCAACATGGCGAAGGGCTCGATGAACAGCCACATTTCCCAGTTCCCGGTCGGCACCTACAAGAAGGCGCACGCGCACGGGCCCGGCGCGCACGTAATCATCCTCAACGGCGAAGGCTATACGCTGATGTGGCCCGAAGGCGACGAGCCGCGTCGCTACGAATGGCAGGTCGGCTCGATGATCGTGCCGCCCAACATGTGGTTCCACCAGCACTTCAACACCGGCACCACGCCGGCGCGCTATCTCGCCTTCAAGCATGAGGGCGTCGCCATCCGCAACGCGCAGGGGGTGCCGAAGGCATGGATCAGCCGGCGCCTCGGCGGCGACCAGATCGACTACGTCGACGAGAAGCCGGCGATCCGACGCCTGTTCGCCGATGCGCTGGGAAAGCACGGGCTGACTTCGCGGATGGAGAAGGCGTACGAGGCGGAGCGGGCTGAAGAGATGGCGAAATAGCGGGTAAGTCGTGTATCGCTGGCAGCCTCTTCGACAAGCAATTCAAACTCAACGCATACAAGGATGCCTCCATGCTTCCAAAGGTAGACGAGGTCGGTTTGAAGATCCTATTTCTGCTGATTCCCGGCATCATTGCATTGGGGGTTATGAAATCTATTGGACCCAAACGTCCCAGGTCAGATTTTGACAGCGGATTGCAAATATTCATATACGGGATCGTGTGCTATGCCATTACTGGGCTAATCGAAGGGCTGTATCTCTGGACGTCATCCATAACACCGAACAAAGGTTTCTGGCGGACAATTGCGGAAAGCAGCCTCGGATTGGCCACCTTGAATCCCCAACAAGGCTTAGGTCCCGGTCAAATTGCTGTTGCAGCATGCGTTGCAATCGTTATTGGCTGCGTTGTTGCCAAACTTCAGACCCACAGTATCCCGCACCGCCTTTTGCGTGCGCTCGGTCTCACAAAGCGAACAGGTGAGGTCGATACGTGGGAATTCATGCATAACTCTCCCAATATAGATAAGTGGATGACAGTCCGACACCATGCGAATGGCAAAGTCTACCAAGGATGGGTTCAAAGCTACTCGGTTGGTGGCGATGAACGCGAATTGCTGCTTACGGAAGTGAGGGTGTATGCAGCGTCCCAGAACGGTGAGCTACTGGAAGTCGACACAATTCCTGTGCTATACCTTGGACTTGATCGGAAAAATGCCATTGTGGAATCGAGAAACATTGCTTAGCTAAGCGCTAGGGAGTCTGGCCATGTCCAATCCGTCGCAAGAGCCGCGGGTCATCATCAATGAAGGCCCGCTCAAAAAGAACATCAATCCTCCTCCAACCAGCCCGCGGCCGCCAGCGCCTGCAGCGCAAGTAGTGCCGCGATCCCCACCACCCGCGCAGCCATCGCAACCTCCGCGGCGAGGAGGCTGATTGGATGGCTGATAAGAGAACCTCACCGCGCCGCGGATATAATGCGGACAGCGCGGTCAATAAGCCACCGTCGAACGAACGTCCACCGGCTCCAAAAGCGCAAGCGGCGCCCCCGCCGAAGCCAGAAACAATAACCCCGGCCGCAAAAAAGGATAACTAGCACGGCCCGAACATGGCCCGCGCGCCCACGCCAGATGGGTGACGACGTACCGCCCACCATGACCAGCCGTGTGTAGCACTGGAACGCTCATGCTGGTCCGCCATAAATTTCAGGCATCCCCCCCCTCGGGCTAGCTTGGGCACACAACGCACACATCTTGGGGCAGTTGGACACTGATCAAAAGTGCCAGAAAGCTCGATGGGTCTTGGATTTCTTACGAGTCGCGCCATACAGAAACCGTCCCAAACCATGGCTTTGCTAAGTCCTTGAAATG
>JAFAUQ010000276.1 GCA_019243195.1 Hyphomicrobiales bacterium | reverse complement strand
GCCATGGACGACGGCGGGCTCGTCGCCATATCGGCGCCGGCCAATCCGATGCGCTGCCCGACCGGCGTCTACGAGCGCGCGAGCCTGATCGCGTTTTATTTGAAGGCGCACAAGCCGCGCTCGAAGCTGATCATCCTCGACGCCAAGGACAGCTTCCCCAAGCAGCGGCTGTTTCAGGAGGCGTGGCAGCAGCTTTATCCCGACCTGCTCGAATGGGTGCCGCTGTCGAACGACGGCAAGGTGATCAGCGTCGAGCCGGCCACGAACACGCTGGTGACCGACTTCACCCAACACAAAACTGCGGTCGCCAACGTCATCCCGCCGCAGAAAGCCGGCGCGATCGCACAGGTCGCGGGCGTCGCCGACCGCACCGGCTGGTGCCCGATCGACCCGGTGACGTTCGAATCGCCGCTGCAGAAAAGTATTTACGTGATCGGCGACGCCGCGATCAGCGGCGCCATGGCGAAATCCGCGTTCGCGGCGAACGCCCAGGGCAAGGCGTGCGCGGCCGCGATCGCTCTGCTGCTTGCCGGCGAAACGCCGACGCCCGGCAAGCTGATCAACACCTGCTACAGCCTGGTCGCGCCCGACTACGGCATTTCGATCGTGGGCGTGTATCAGCCGGTCAACGGCCAGTACGTGGATGTCGAGGGCGCCGGCGGCACCAGCCCGCTGGAGGCGCCGCGCGAGACCCGCGCGGCCGAGGCAACCTATGCGGCAGCGTGGTTCCGGACGATCACGGCCGAGGTGTTCGGCTGACGTGACGCGCACCGCGGCGATGCTGCTCGCCCTCGCCGCTTGTGCGCCGGCAGTCGCCGAGCCGCTGCAGCCGTACGAAATCGTCGGCGATGCCATCCCGGCGCCGTTGACGCAGACGCCCGGCGACGCGGCGCGCGGGCGCGCCATCGTGGTCAACCGCCGCGTCGGCCTTTGCCTGCTCTGTCACAGCGGGCCGTTTCCCGAGGAGAAGCTGCAGGGCGACTTGGCGCCGGATCTCGCCGGCACCGGTTCGCGTTGGTCGGTGGGACAACTGCGCCTGCGGCTCGTCGAACCGCGCCGGCTTAACCCGGAGAGCATCATGCCGGCCTACTACCGCGTCGACGGGCTCGATCGCGTGGCGCCGGCGTTCCGCGGCAAGCCGATCTTCTCGGCCCAGCAGATCGAAGATGTGGTAGCATTCCTGGCCACGTTGAAGGATTAGCGCATGATCCCGAAAAGTGGGTACCGGTTTTCGGAAAAGATCATGCGCCAGGAATAAATCGATGAAGCGCAGTCCTACAGCAGCCCCGACCCGCCGCCGGTTCCTTGCGGTCGCTGGCGGCGTGGCGCTTGCGCCGTTGTTCGTGCGCTCGGCCCGCGCGACGCCCGCCACCATGGCGGCGGCGATCCGCGAGGTGGTCGGCGAAGCGCCGGTGCGCGAGGGCAAGGTCACGCTCGAGCTGCCGCCGCTGGTCGAGAACGGCAACGCGGTGCCGATGACGGTGACGGTCGAGAGCCCGATGACCGCGGCCGAGCACGTCAAACGCATTCACGTGTTCAACGAAAAAAACCCGCAGCCCTATATCGCGACGTTCCATCTCGGCCCGCGCGCCGGCAAGGCGAAGATTTCGACTCGGGTGCGGCTCGCCGATTCTCAGAAAGTGGTCGCGATCGCCGAGCTGAGCGACGGCTCGTTCTGGTCCGCCAGCGCCGACATGATCGTCACGCTCGCCGCTTGCGTCGAGGAAACGCCATGACGCAAGCGCTCGTCAACGTGCCGGCCAAGGCGAAGCGCGGCGAGGCGATCGAGATCAAGACGCTGATCTCGCACCCGATGGAGACGGGCTATCGCCACGACACCAACGGCCAGCCGATCCCGCGCGACATCATCCACACGTTCGTCGCCCGCTATAACGGCGAGGAGGTGTTCCGCGCCGACCTGCATCCCGCCATTGCCGCCAACCCGTTCATCACCTTCTTCACGGTCGCGACGGAGAGCGGCGTCATCGAGCTGACCTGGACGCAGGATCATCGCGACCCGGTGACGCAAACAGCAAATATAACCGTCGAATGAGATTCAAACCGTCATATTCGAGACTCGTCATCGCCCGCGAAAGCGGGCGATCCAGTAATCGGCGAGCGTTGTAGTGGTCCGCGGCCTCGCAACATCTCGCGGCCGATGTTTACTGGATGCCCCGCTTTCGCGGGGCATGACGAGCGTTGTGATTTGCTTTCTAATATCCACATCGTTTGCCGCCGAAATTCCCCAGGACGAGCGCCGCTCCGGCACCGCCTTCATGACCCGCGAGACCCAGGCGATGCAGGAGGACGACCGCGCCAATCCCGGCATGCTCGCGGTGCTTGACGGCGAGGCGCTGTGGAAGGACGCGCCGCCGGGCGCCAAGGCGTGCGCCGGGTGCCACGGCGAGGCGGCCACGTCGATGAAGGGTGTCGCCGCGCGCTACCCGACGTTCGACGAGGCGCGCGGGCGGCCGATCGATCTCGAACAGCGCATCAACCTGTGCCGCACCGAGCATCAGCACGCGCCGGCGTTTACCTGGGAAACCCGCGAGCTCAACGCGATCACCGCCTATGTGGCGAACCAGTCGCGCGGGATGCCGATCACCGCCGGCACGGATGAGCGCAGCCGTCCGTTCGTCGAAGCGGGGCGGGCGTTGTTCAATAAGCGGCAAGGCCAGCTCGATCTCTCCTGCGCGCAATGCCACGACGACAACTGGGGCAAGCGGCTCGCCGGCAGCGTCATCCCGCAGGCGCACCCGACCGGCTATCCCGAGTACCGGCTCGAATGGCAGAGCACCGGCTCGCTGCAGCGGCGTCTGCGCAGCTGCGTCTTCGGGGTGCGCGCCGAGCCATTGGGGTACGGCGCGCCCGAGCAAGTGGACCTCGAACTTTATCTGATGTGGCGCGCCCGCGGCATGCCGCTCGAAACCCCGGCGGTGCGCCCATGACGAAAATCACCGACACGGAAACAGTGTTTGAAGGCTTCAGCCGGCTGCTGATTGCCAGGGTGGAACTGCCGGACGGACAGACGATCCGGCGCGAAATCGAGGACCACGGCCGCGCGGTGTGCGTGCTTCCCTACGATCCCGAGCGGCGCACCGCGATCCTGGTGCGCCAGTTCCGCGCTCCGGCGGCGCTGGCCGATGGCCGCGAGCATGTGCTCGAGGCGGTGGCCGGCTCCGTCGAGGACGAAGACATCGACGCCTGCGCTTATCGCGAAGCAATGGAGGAAGCGGGGCTCAAGCTCCGCGCGCTCGAGCACCTAGGCACCGCGTGGTCGATGCCCGGCATCTCGACCGAGCAGATGGACCTCTATCTCGCCGCCTATTCGGAGGCCGACCGGGTCGGTCTCGGCGGCGGCGTTGCGGACGAGCACGAAGGCATCACCGTGATCGAGCTGCCGCTCGCCGAACTCGCCGCCATGGCCGACGCCGGTCAGATCATCGACATGAAGACGCTCGCCGTGGTGCAGACGTTGCGGCTGCGAAAGCCGGAGTTGTTTGTTACGCCCCCACCGCCCTCCTGAACCGCAGCTTCAGCGCCACGCCGTCCCGCGTCGGCAGCACGCGCGGCGGCTCGGTCGGGGTGATCGCGACGCGGGCGAACAGCGTCTCGGTGTAGCTCCCCAGCAACTCGGCAAGCCGGCCGAGGCCCGCTTCGTTGTCCACCTCCAGCGTGAACCCGATGCCGCAGGCGGCCGCGGCCTTGGTGAGATCGACGGTGCCGCGCGTGTGACTCGCTTGGCTGCCGGTCTCGCCGTAGAGCCCGTTGTCGAACACGATGATCGCCAGATTGGCGGGTTTCTGCACGGCGACGGTCGCGAGCGCGCCGAGCCCCATCAAGGTCTCGCCGTCACCGGTGATCACGGCGACACGCCGCGCCGGCTGCGCCAGCGCGACGCCGAGCCCGACCATGGCGGCGCCACCCATGGCGCCCCAGAGATAAAAGTTGCGGTCGTCGTCCCCGACCGAAGCCACGTCATACGTGATCGAGCCGAGGCCGGAGACGATGACGAGATCGTCGGGCCGCTTGGCGAGCAGGGTCGCGATGGCCTTGCGGCGCTCGAGCATCACTTCACCCACACCTTCCGGCCGATCAGCCGCTGCGAGAGCAGCAGCGCAATCGCGTGGTCGCCCCCGAAGGCGAGGTCGACCGCCCCCGCCGCGACGTCGGCCACATCCTCGGCGCGATCGAGCCGGTAGGCGTGCACATCGGCAAGCCGCAACACCGGCTCGACGATCGAGCCCATCGCCACCTGCCACGGATTGAACTCCGCCCATTCGCCCCGCATCGTGACAATCATCACCAGCGGAAAGCGGCAGCTCTTGATCAGCGAGAGCATGTTGACGCAGTTGCCGACCCCGCTGCTCTGCATCAGCAGCGCCGAACGCTGGCCGCCGAGCCAGGCGCCGGCCGCGAGCGCGACGCCCTCCTCTTCGGTCGTAAGCACCACGTCGCGGATCGCCGGATCGGCCGCGCATCGCTCGATCAGCCGCGCGTGGCCGGCATCGGGCACGTAGCCTACCTGCCGGATGTCCGCGGCCTTGAGCACCGCGAACAGCTGGTCGGGCCAAGTAGAGTCAGCTTTGCTCAACACGATGCTCCCGCACGGATCAGGGACCGACAGGATGCCATCCTAGCGACCATGTAGTCGAAACCAACATAGGGTCCGGCGGTTCGAGATTCGGTTGCACGCGATCTGGGCAACATCCTTGCCTTCAGACTGCGGCGCTATCCTTAAGTCCTACCATGCGAATGAGCGGATGATCTTTAGCCTCGGAATCCCGAACGACGCGTCTCCTCCTCTGGCGCTGGTGGTATGTCCATAAATAAATTATAACCTAAACTTGAGCTTCCAAGCGCAAGAGCTGTAGGCCGGTGACTGATAGCGAGAACCCGAAGTCAAAATCTATCCGACAATTGGCAGCTGGAGTGTGGGCCTATGTGGGGACTGCGCTCGCGATTATTGGTCTCGTCGACCTAACACATCAACTGGTGAAATGGGCCGCGTTCATTCACAAACTCGCAGAAAGATATGCGAGTATACGACAGTGGCTCTTCAGTTGGTTGCCACTTCACATTCCTGAAGAATGGCACGATATCATCATTTTCAGTCTAATCTTTATTAGTATATCTAACTTAGGATATTATCAGAAAACTGACCGGCTCTTGCTGCGCGAATTTAAGAAAGTGTGGGATGAAGGCGATCCGGATAGCCTTGCAAATGTAACGCTCAGGGAAATCAAAGCGAGCTCAAGTCTGCAATTTGGCGATAAATTGGCGATCAAGATTAGCGAGTTCCTTTTGTGGGCAGGGACCCGAGTATTTGCGCTAGCGACCGTAGGCGCCTTCCTAATTAGTGTGCTCGCCGGTTTATATCAACTGACGATCGGATTCAGCGATGAGAATATGGTTTTTACGCTTGTATTTACTGCGTTCGGTGTGGTGACCGCGAGCATGATATTCACGGTACTCATTGGCACTGGGGTGTTGCTATCCTGGCGATGGTTAATTGCGACCGCAGTAGTGTTCGTCGGCCTAGTGGCCGCTAACGAAGTATATGTACACTGGTTATTCGACGCCAAATAATAACGATTTGCTGACGTATTTCAGCAGCAGTGATCGTCGGTCCCGTCCTAGCCTATGCTGCCGGACCGAGAGCGGCCCGGCAAAGTTCCCGTGAAGATCAGTCCGCGACGGGAGGGCCATCGTAGCCCGCATGGAGCGAAGCGCAATGCGCTCTCGTCATTCCGGGGCGCCGCGAAGCGGCGAGCCCGGAACCCATGAACACAAGTCCATGCAAAATCTGCTCAGTCCCTGTTCATGGGCCCCGGGCTCCCTCGCTGCGCTCGGGCCCCGGGGTGACGATTGAGGGACCTTGCGCTCTCCCCGCTCTCCTGCGCTTAAATCCCGCCCTTTGGCGGGGGCAGCATGGACCATCGTCTGGGCGTCGATATCGGGGGCACCTTCACGGACGTGGCGCTCGACAGCGCGGGGCGCCGCTATACCGCCAAGGTGCTGACCACGCCGGCGGCGCCCGAGCGTGGCGTGATCGCGGCGATCGAAGCCGTGCTCGCTGAGGCGCGCATCCCGGCCGCGGCGCTTTCCATCATCATTCACGGCACGACGCTCGCCACCAACGCGCTGATCGAGCGCAAGGGCGCGAAGACTGCGCTGATCACCACGCGCGGCTTCCGCGACACCATCGAAATCCGCCACGAGAACCGGTTCGAGCAGTACGACGTCGGCATCGACCTGCCGCCGCCACTGGTGCCGCGGCGGCTTCGCCTGACCGTCAGCGAACGCATCGACGCGCGCGGCCGCGTGCTCACGCCGCTCGATGAGGACGACGTCACCCGCGCCATCGACGAGATCGAGCACCAGGACGTCAAAGCGGTCGCCGTCGGCCTGCTGCACAGCTTCACCGAGCCGCGCCACGAGCGGCGCATCGGCGCGATGATCGCGCAACGCCTGCCGGGCGTCGCCGTCACGCTCTCAAGCGAAGTCTCCCCGGAGATGCGCGAATACGAGCGCTTCTCGACCGCCTGCGCCAACGCCTATCTGCAGCCGCTCATCGCGACCTATCTCGCCAATCTGCGGCGCGACCTCGACGGCGCCGGCGTGCGCTGCCCACTGTTCCTGATGCTCTCCGGCGGCGGGCTCACCACGGTCGAGACCGCGATCCGCTTTCCCGTGCGCCTCGTCGAATCCGGTCCCGCGGGCGGCGCCATTTTCGCGAGCCACATCGCGCGGCAGCGCAACCTCGATCAAGTGATCTCCTTCGACATGGGCGGCACCACCGCGAAGATTTGTTTGATCGACGAGTTCAAGCCGCAGAGCAATCGAGTGTTCGAAGTGGCGCGCATCTACCGTTTCAAGAAGGGCAGCGGCCTGCCGCTGCGCATCCCGGTGATCGAGATGGTGGAGATCGGCGCGGGCGGCGGATCGATCGCGCGCGTCGACCGCATGAAACGCATCGCGGTCGGGCCGGACAGCGCCGGCGCGGCGCCTGGACCGGCCTGCTACGGCGCCGGCGGGACCGAGCCCACGGTCACCGACGCCGACGTGGTGCTCGGCCGCATCGACCCGGACGCTTTCTCGGGCGGACGCATGCGCCTCGACATCAAGGCGGCGCAGGCCGCGATCCAAAACGGGGTCGGGCAGCCGCTCGACCTTTCGCCCACGCTCGCCGCGCTCGGATTGAGCGAAATGGTCGACGAGAACATGTCGAACGCGGCGCGCGTGCACGCGATCGAATGCGGCAAGGACGCGCGCGGGCGCGTGCTGATCGCATTCGGGGGCGCAGCGCCGCTGCATGCCGCGCGCGTCGCCGAGAAGCTCGGCATGGATCGGATTCTCGTTCCGACCGGCGCCGGGGTCGGCTCGGCGATCGGATTCCTGCGCGCGCCGATCGCCTACGAAATCGTGCGCAGCCGATTGCAGACGCTCGCACGCTTCAACGCCGCCGACGCCAACGCGCTCTACGCCGAGATGCGCGCCGAGGCCGAGGGGATCGTGCGCCGCGGTGCGCCCCATGCGCCGCTCGAGGAGGAGCGCCACGCCTTCATGCGCTATCGCGGGCAGGGCCACGAGGTGATGGTGCCGCTGCCGGTCGCGCGCTACGGCGAGAACGACGGCGCGCGGCTCGCCGAGGCTTTCGCCGCCGCCTACCGAGCGCTCTACAGCCGCACCATCCCGGGCGTCGATATCGAGGTGGTGAGCTGGGCCCTGTCGCTGCGCGCGCCGGTCGATCTGGCGATCGAGGCGCCGCTGCCGGCGGAACCTTACAAACCGCAACCGACGGGCCGGCGGCCGCTGTTCGATGCCGGTCGTGGCGAGACCATCGAGGTCGACATCTACCGCCGCGCCGACCTGCGTCCGGGCGCGCAGATCGCCGGCCCCGCGCTCATCGTCGAGGACGAAACCTCGACCGTGGTGAGCCCCGCCTTCGACGCCAGCGTCGACGGCTACGGCTACATCGAACTGCGGCGGCGGGGGACATAAACTCGGTGTCGTCATCGCCCGGCTTGACCGGGCGATCCAGTAACCTCGGACGTTGGGTGTTTACTGGATTGCCCGCTTTCGCGGGCAATGACGAGACGTATGGATGTGATAGGCTCATCTAATGATTGCCCGCCCGAACGCCGCGCTGTCCCAGATTCACACCCAGATCATGTGGAGCCGCCTGATCGCGGTGGTCGAGGAGCAGGCGCAGACGCTGATGCGCACCGCGTTCAGCACCTCGGTGCGCGAGGCGGGCGACCTCTCGGCCGGCGTGTTCGATGCCCAAGGCCGCATGCTGGCCCAGGCGGTGACCGGCACGCCCGGCCACGTCAACTCCATGGCCAACGCGGTCAAGCATTTCCTCGACGTCTATCCGCTGGCGGGGATGCGGCCGGGCGACCACTACATCACCAACGATCCGTGGCTCACCTGCGGTCATCTGCACGACCTCACCGTGGTGTCGCCGACGTTCCTCGACGGCCGCCCGGTCGGCCTGTTCGCCTGCACGGTGCATGTGGTCGATATCGGCGGCCTCGGCATGGGCCCGGACGGCCGGCAGGTGTTCGAAGAGGGGCTGTCGATCCCGATCATGCCGCTCGCGCGCGACGGCGCGATGAACGAGGATCTGCTGCGCATCGTGCGCGCCAACGTGCGCGAGCCGCTGCAGGTCGAAGGCGACATCTACGCGCTCGCCGCCTGCAACGACGAGGGCGGGCGGCGGCTGATCGAAATGATGCGCGAGTTCGAAATCGCGCATTTGGAAACCTTGGGCGAGACGATTTACGAGACCTCGCGCGAGGCGATGCTCGCCGCCATCCGCGCGCTGCCCACCGGCGTCTACCGCAACAGCCTGAACATGGACGGCTACGACAAGCCGCTCACGCTCGCGGCCGCGATGAACATTTCCGACAGCGGCGTCCACGTGGACTTCGCCGGCACCTCGCCGGCGAGCAGCCACGGCATCAACGTGGTGCTCAACTATACGCTCGCCTACACGGCGTTCGGCGTGAAGTGTCTGGTCGCGCCCGAGGTGCCCAACAACGCGGGCTCGCTTTCGACCATCACAGTGAGCGCGCCGGAAGGGTGCCTGCTCAACGTGCCGCGGCCGTTTGCGGTCGCCGCGCGCCACACGGTCGGCCACATGCTGCCCGACCTCGTGTTCGGTTGTTTGGAGCAGGTGATGCCGGGCGGCGTTCCGGCGGAGGGCGCCTCCTCGTTGTGGAACCCGCAGATCAACGGTGGCGGTTCGATCGTCGATGAATTGCCGGCGGGCCTCGATCCGGCCGACGTGCCGAGCTGGAGTTCCGTCATCTTTCATTGCGGCGGCGCCGGCGCGCGGCCCGACAAGGACGGGCTGAGCGTCACGGCGTTCCCGAGCGGCGTGCGCACCATTCCGATCGAGGCAACGGAAACGATCGCGCCGGTGTTGTTCCGGCGGCGCGAGTTCCGCGAGGGCTCGGGCGGCGCCGGCGAGTTCCGCGGCGGGCTCGGGCAGGTGATCGAGATCGGCGGCGCCGACGGGCTGCCGGTGAGCCTGCTGTGCAACTTCGAGCGCGTGAAGAATCCGGCACGTGGCCGCCGCGGCGGGCAGCCGGGCGGCGCCGGTAATGTGGCGCTGCTCTCAGGCCGGCCGATCCGGCCGAAGGGACGGCAGACCGTGCCGGCCGGCGATTTCCTGCGGCTCGAACTGCCGGGCGGCGGCGGCCACGGCACGCCGCACGCGCGCGACCCCGAAACCGTCGCGTCGGATGTCGCCGACGGGCTGGTCTCACGCGAGCGGGCGGAGCTGGACTACGGCGTCGTGATCGCGCACGACGGCACGGTCGACCGCGCGGCGACGCAACGACTGCGGGAGCAAACGTAGTGACCCGCCGCTCGTCATCGCCCGCGCAAGCGGGCGATCCAGTAATCACGGACCGTTCAAATAAATCCTCGGTCGGTGTTTACTGGATGCCCTGCTTTTGCGGGGCATGACGAGCAGAGAGTGATGTGACGGAGGAAAAGAGATGAAACGTTTGTTAGTTGCGTCGATCCTGGCGCTGTTTGCTTCGGCCGCGGCCGCGGAGAACGTGAAGGTCGGCGCGCTGTATCCGCTCAGCGGCAACGCAGCGAGCGCCGGCGCGCAGACCAAGGCGGCGATCGAGCTGGCGGTGGAAATCATCAATGGCCAGCATCCCGACGTGAAGGGCATGCCGGGCACTGGCCTGCCGGGCCTCAACGGCGGCAAGATCGAGGTGACGTTTGCCGATCACCAGGGCAATCCATCGACCGGCCAAAGCCAGGCGCTGCGTCTCATCCAGCAGGACAAAGTCACGGCGCTGATCGGGGCGTATCAGTCCTCCGTCACGTTTGCCTCCACCGCGGTCGCCGAGCGCTACGGCATCCCATTCGTCGTGGGCGATTCGGTCGCCGCGAACATCACCGGCCGCGGGTTCAAATACGTGTTCCGGGTGACGCCGGTCGCCACCGACTTCGCCTATAATTACCTGGACTTTCTCAAGGACGTTGCGGCGACGGGCCAGCCGGTGAAAAACCTGGCGATCGTCTATGAGAACACCGATTACGGCACCTCGATCGCCGATACTTTGCGCAAGGTGATCAAGGAGCGCGGCTTCGAGCTGACGGCGGACATTCCCTACAACGCCAACACCACCGACGTGTCGTCCCAGGTGCTCCAGCTCAAGGACAAGAAACCGGACGCGGTGATCTTTGTGTCCTACACGGCCGACACCATCCTCTACATGCGCACGCTCAAGCAGCTCGATTATCGGCCGCCGGTCGTGATCGGCGACGACTCCGGCTTCTCCGATCCGGCCTTCATCAAGAACGTCGGCACGATTTCCCAGGGTGCCGTCAACCGCAGCGCCTGGGACATCGGCAAGCCGGGCAGCGTCACCGCCAAGATCAACGAGTTGTTCAAGGCCAAGACCGGGTTCGACCTCGACGACACCAGCGGCCGCAACATGCAGGCGATGTTCGTGCTCGCCGACGCGATCAACCGCGCCGGCTCGGGCAAGTCCGACGCCATCCGCGATGCGCTCAAAGTCACCGACCTCAAGCCGGATCAGCTCATGATGGGCTACAAGGGCGTCAAGTTCGACGACACCGGCCAGAACACGCTCGCGGCGACTTATCTAATCCAGCTGCAGGGCGACCAGTACGTCGCGGTGTGGCCGGCGAGATCGGCGACCGCCAAGCTGCAGATACCCTACAAGGGGTGGTGAGTGCTATTCGCACCGACCTCGTCATCGCCCGCGAAAGCGGGCGATCCAGTAAACACAGGCTTTCAAACAAAAGCTCCGCCGGTGATTACTGGATGCCCCGCTTTCGCGGGGCATGACGAAGTGGTGCGCCTTCCATGACGTTCATCCAGGTCATCGCCGGCGGGCTGCTGCTCGGCGCGGTCTATGCGCTGTTCTCCTCCGGCCTGACGCTGATCTGGGGCATGATGAACGTCATCAACTTCGCCCACGGCGAGTTCGTCATGATCGGGATGTACCTCGCCTTCCTGATCGTGACCTATCTGCACGGCGGCCCGCTGGCGTTCGGGCCGGCCGCCACGGCGTTCCTGTTCCTGCTCGGCATCATCGTCTACTACAGCCTGATCCGGCACGTGATCCGCGGGCCGATGCTGGCGCAAATCCTCTCGACCTTCGGCTTGGCGCTGTTCCTGCGCTATCTCGCGTTCTTCATCTTCAGCGCCAATTTCAAGACGCTGCCGGAGGATTTGCTGCCGGGCGTGCTCAACATCGGCGGCATCCTGATCGGCGTGCCGCAGCTCGTCGCCGGCATCGTGGCGATCGTGCTCACGGTCGGGCTGCACCTGCTGCTCACCCGCACCGCCGTTGGAAGCCAGCTCCTCGCGGTCGCCGAGGATCGCCAGGCCGCGATGCTGATGGGCATCCGGCCCGACCGCATGCAGGCGATCGCCTGGGGCCTTTCGGGCGCCGGCGCCGGCATCGCCGGCGCGCTGATCGCGACCTTTTACTACATCTCGCCGACCGTCGGTGAATCGCTGGTGCTGACCGGCTTCGTGGTGGTGGCGCTTGGCGGTTTCGGCAGCGTGCCGGGCGCGCTGGTCGCCGGCCTCGTGGTCGGCGTCATCCAATCGCTCTCCGCTTATCGGTTCGGCCCGGTGAACAAGGACGTCGTCGTCTACGCTCTGTTCGTTTTGATCCTGTGGGTGCGGCCCGAGGGCCTGTTCGGAAAGGCCGGCGCATGAGGTGGCTGGGCATCGTCATCGGCGCCGCCTTCCTCCTCTATCCGTGGCTGGTGACCGATGATTTTTACGCGCGCACGGGCGCCGACGTGCTGCTCGCCGCGATCGGCGCCTCGGCCTGGAACATTCTCGGCGGCTACGCCGGCCAGATCTCGGTCGGCCACGCCATGTTCTTCGGCATCGGCGCGTACTTGCCGCTGCTGGCGTATTCTCACATGGGACTGCCGCCGGTCGCCGGCGTGCCGCTCGCCATCGTCATCAGTCTCGGCTTCGCGATCGTGGTCGGACTGCCGACGTTTCGCCTCCACGGGCACTATTTCTCCATGGCGACGATCGCGGTCGCCGAGCTGGTCCGCATCGTCATCGGCAACTGGGATTTCGTCGGCGCGGCGACCGGCCTGATGGGGCCGGCGGTGTCGCGCACCTGGCTCGACCTCTCGTTCCGCAGCCCGATCCCGTATTATTATTTGTTCCTCGCCGTGCTCGCCGGCCTGCTGCTGCTCACCTGGCATCTGCAGCGCAGCCGCATGGGCTATTATTGGCGCGCCATCCGCGCCGGCGAACGCCCCGCGCGCAGCCTCGGCGTCAGGGTCGCCCGTTACAAGCTCTACGCGCTGCTGCTTTCGGCCGCCTTCACCTCGCTCGCCGGCTCGCTCTATTCGCTCATGGTCGGTTTCATCGATCCCGAGAGCGGCTTCGGCATTCTGCGCTCGGTCGAGATGATCATCATCGCGGCGCTGGGCGGCGCCGGGACCCTGTTCGGGCCGCTGCTCGGCGCCGTCCTCCTCATTCCGCTACAGACGGTCACCAATTCTTTGTTCGGCGGCGGCGGCTCGGGTCTGACCTACATCATCTACGGCGGCATCATCGTGGTCCTGGCGCGGTTCGAGCCGGGCGGCCTGCTCGATCTGTGGCGCCGCGCGTCGCAGTGGTGGTCGCGCCGGCGCGAAACCGTCACGGTGCGTCATGCTGCTTAGCGCGCGCGAGGTCTCGCGCAGCTTCGGCAGCTTCGTCGCGCTGGCGAACGCCAATCTCGACGTCGAGGAAGGCGAGATCGTCGGGCTGATCGGGCCGAACGGCGCCGGAAAGTCCACCTTCTTCAACTGCGTCGCCGGCGACATTCCGCCCAGCGCCGGGCGGATCGTGTTTTCCGGCACGGACGTCACGCGCGCGAGCGCGGCGACCCACGCGCGGCTCGGCATCGGCCGCACCTTCCAGGTGCCGGCGACATTCGAAGAAATGTCGATCCTCGACAACGTGATGGTGGGCGCGTTCCTGCGCCATCATCAACGCGGCGACGCGCGCGCGGCGGCGCTCGACGTCATCGAGTTCACCGGCCTCAAGGCGCTGACCGAGGCGCCGGCGAAGAGCCTCGGCACGCCGGGGCGCAAGCGGCTCGAGATCGCGCGCGTGCTCGCGACCGAGCCCAAGCTGCTGCTGCTCGACGAGGCGCTCGCCGGCCTCACGCCCGTGGAAATCCAGGAGGCGATCGCGCTGGTGCGCCGCATTCACGCCAGGGGCGTCACCATCGTCATCGTCGAACACATCATGGAGGTGATCCTCACGCTCGCCGAGCGCGTGCTGGTGTTCAACCAGGGCGCCACCATCGCGAGCGGCAGGCCGCGCGACGTGGTCAACGACCCGGCGGTGATCGAAGCCTACCTCGGCCGTCGCCACGCACGCGACCGGGGAGCGCACGCGCCGTGACCATTTCGCTCAGCGTGCGCAACCTCGAAGTCCGTTACGGCGACCTCGTCGGGATTGCCGACGTGTCGCTCGACGTCGCCGAAGGCAGCGTCGTCGCGCTGCTCGGCTCGAACGGCGCCGGCAAGACCACGACGCTCAACGCGATCGCCGGGCTGGTGCGGCCGAGCCGCGGCACCATCGCCTGGATGGGCAACCAGATCGGCCGCCTGCCCGCCTACGCGGTAGTCGCGCGCGGGCTCACGCTCTCGCCCGAAGGCTGGCGCCTGTTCACCTCGCAGACCGTCGAGCAGAACCTGCGCCTGGGCGCGACACCGCTCGCCGACAAGACGCGGGTGCCGGCGTTGCTCGAGCGCGTGTTCGCGCTGTTCCCGCGTCTGGCCGAGCGGCGGCGCCAGCGCGCCGGCACGCTCTCGGGCGGCGAGCGGCAGATGCTGGCGCTCGGCCGCGCGCTCATGAGCGATCCGAAATTGCTGATGCTCGACGAGCCGAGCCTCGGCCTCGCGCCGGCGATCGTCGAGACGCTCTATGAGAAGCTCGTCGACTTGCACCGCGAGGGCCTCACGCTTCTGCTCGCCGAACAATCGGTGCCGCTGGCGCTGGAAATCGCCGACTACGCCTACGTGCTGCAGACCGGCCGCACCGTGCTGGAAGGCACCGCCCGCGCCCTCGAGCACGACCCGCAAGTGCAGCGCATATATTTGGGGATAGCGAGTGAAACCGCGTCCACCTAGTCGTCATGGTCGCCCCCGGGCACTTCGCCCCGGGGGTGTCCCGGCCATCCACGTCTTGTTTGCAAGAAGAAAGACGTGGATGCCCGGCACAAGGCCGGGCATGACGGAGGAATGTAGGTGGCCGGGCCTATCTAG
>JAFAUQ010000052.1 GCA_019243195.1 Hyphomicrobiales bacterium | reverse complement strand
GAGGTAGGGCAACAGCGCCGTGATGTCCGGCACGGTCGGATGCACGTCGCAATCGATGGAGTGAAGGCCGTTCGTGTTCATCGCAGGTTGTGTGGGCGGTGCACAAATCGCCTCGGCGGTGCGCGTGCGTTGTCACGGGAGCATGGCCGCGATGATAGCCGAACGCTGGTGCACCCGGTATCCCGCTTGTATGGTATGGCGCCGGCGCGAACCCATGCCGACCCCGAATCAAGTCCGGGGCAAGGTTCGCCTGGATTCCTGCAGAACGCCGGAACGGGAGGGTTGCTCGATGAACGAGACGATGGTGCAAGCGCAAGCGGCCGTGGGGGACTGCCTCGCCGGCGTGCGGGTGCTCGATCTCACCCAATTCGAGGCGGGGCCGTCGTGCACCGAGGCGCTCGCCTTCCTCGGCGCCGAGGTCGTCAAAATCGAGAACCCGAAGGCGGGTGAGCCCGGCCGCACCGGCTTCCGCGGGCCGAGCCAGAGCAGCGATTCGTATTATTTCATGCTGTTCAACGCCAACAAAAAGTCGGTGACCGTCGATCTCAAATCCCCGCGCGGCCTGCAGCTCGTCAAGGACATGGCGGCGCACGCCGACGTGTTCGCCGAGAATTTCGCGCCCGGCGCGATCGAGCGGCTCGGCCTCGGCTACGACGTGATCAAGGCGATCAACCCGAGCATCATCTACGCGCAGGTGAAAGGTTTCGGTAAAGGCAGTCCGTACGAGAACAATCTCGCCTTCGACATGATCGCGCAGGCGACCGGCGGCGTGATGAGCATCACCGGCGAGCGCGGCGGCCCGCCCGCCAAGCCCGGCTGCACCCTCGGCGACACCGGCACCGGCATGCTGATGGCGATTTCGATCTTGGGCGCGCTCTACCGGCGCAAGGGAACCGGGCAGGGCGAGCGGCTCGAACTCGCCATGCAGGATGCGATGCTGCAATACATCCGCGTCGCGCTCGCCACCAACTCGGTGTTCAACAAGCCGGTCGAGCGCAACGGCGCCAAAGTCATCTCCGGCGGCACGGTGCCGAGCGGCATCTACAAGTGCAAGCCGGGCGGGCCGAACGATTACGTTTATGCCTATACGAGCCGCGCCAACCCCGCCCATTGGCACAACCTCCTCAAGGTGATCGGCCATCCCGAGCTGATCGGCGACGAGCGCTACGACACGCCCGCTGCGCGCGCCCAGCGCGAGGAGGAGATCGACGCGATGATCGCGGCCTGGGCGTGCCAGCACGACAAGCGCGAGGCGATGCGCATCCTCGGCTCCGCCGGCGTGCCGGCCGGCGCCGTCTACGACACGATGGAATTACAGACCGAGCCGTCGTTCGAGCAACGCGGCGTCATGCAGACGATCGACCATCCGGCGTCGGGAAAATTCAAGATGCCGAGTTGGCCGGTGCGTCACGGCGGCCGGCCGCCGAAGGTCCGTCCGTCGCCCACGCTCGGCCAGCACAACGACGATGTGCTGACCCACTGGCTCGGGCTCGATCAGAAAGAACGCGACGACTTGCGCAAGAGCGGCGTGATCTAGCAACATGCTTGTCGTCGCCGGCGACAGCGGCGCGGGACCTACATCAAAACTGCTCCGGCCAGCGACGGGCGCCGTGAAAGAGGCGCAAGACCTGTATGGTCCGGCCCTTTAGACGGTAGGGCACGATAAACGGTGTCCGCGGGATTACGAGCTCTCTCGGCCCGGAAGGCGACCGGGCCGGCCCATTTCTGGATTCGCCGGAAGCAAAGTTTCAACGTTATGAAGGATATGCAGCGCGATACGCTGCGCCGCTACGGGATCATCCTGCTCGATATAAGCACGCAACGCCGCAAGGTCGTCGATCGCTTCCGGTGCCCAGACCGGCGTCATGAGCGCTTAGGCGCGGGCGGTTCGTTCTCGCTGCCCCAGGATTCAACCCAATGCCTGACCTGCTGATGAGGAATGCCTTCGCCCCGGTCGAGTGACGCGATAGCCCGCTTAATTCCTGCGACCTGCCATTCGTTTGTATCGAGGTACTCGGCGATCGCTTCGGCTGCGAGATACGATCGGCTTCGGCCGGTGCTCTCGGCTAATTTTTCCAGCCGCTTTTTGACTTTCGGATCGACCCGCACTGTAAAGGTTGTCGAAGTCATCCGGTGGGCCATTTGCTGTGATTGCTTGTGTGCAAGATAGTACGGAACCCTGAATGCGCAAATTGCCGGTGGCACGCTCGATTTCGCGCACGCTGCGCGCCCTGGCGCTTCTCCTGCCGCTCGTCGGCGGGACGGCCTACGCGCAGCTGCGCGGGCACGGCGGGCCGGTGCGCGCCGTCGCGGTCGCGCCCGACGGCGAGACCGCGATCTCCGGCAGCTTCGATTCCTCTGCCATCCGCTGGTCGCTCAAGCGCAACGCCGCGCTGCAGGTCCTGCGCTTCCACGAAGGCGCGGTGAACGCCGTCGCCTTCCTCAAGGACGGCCGCATGGCAACGGCGGGCGAGGATGGCCGGATCGCCCTCTGGCGCACCGGCGACGAGCAGCCCGAGCGCGTGTTCGAAGGGCACAAGGCTCCGGTCGTGGCGCTCGCCGTCTCGCCCGACGGCGCGGCGATTGCCTCGGCCTCCTGGGACCGTACCGTTCGCCTGTGGCCCCTTAACGGCAGCGCCCCGCAGGTGTTCGAAGGCCATCAGCAGAACGTCAATGCCGTCGCCTTCGTGGCGGATGGGCGCACGCTCGTGAGCGCCGGTTACGACGCGACGTTGCGGCTGTGGCCGCTCGCCGGCGGCGCGCCGGAAGTCGTCACGTTGCCAACGCCGCTTAATGCGGCCGCGATCGCGCCTGACGGCGAAATCGCCGCAGCGGGCGCCGACGGCAAGGTCTATTTCTTCGATGCGGCCGGCGGGCGACGCGGCGAAGTCGAGACCGGACCGGCGCCGGTGATCGCGCTCGCCATCTCGGGCGACGGCAAGCTCGTCGCCGCCGCCGGCATTCGCGGCTCGGTGGCGGTGATCGAGCGCGCGACGCATACGCTGGCGCGCACCCTGGTCGGCCCGGGACTGCCGGTGTGGTCGCTCGCGTTCTTTCCCGACAATCATACTTTGCTCACCGGCGGCACCGACCGCATGGTGCGGCGGTGGGATGCGGCGACCGGCGAGCCGGTCGGAGCGCTTGCGCTCGGCGCGCCGGAGGATCCGCTCGCGGCCTTTGCCGGCGACCACGGCGCCGAAGTGTTCCGCGCTTGCGTCGCCTGCCACACCTTGCGCGCCGATGAAGGCAACCGCGCCGGTCCCAGCCTGCATCAGATCTTCGGCCGCCGCATCGCCAGCCTGCCGGGCTACAATTATTCCGCCGCTTTCAAGAACCTCGACATCGTGTGGTCGCCGGAGACCGTCGCCAAATTGTTCGAACTGGGCCCGGCGACGTTCACGCCCGGCACCAAGATGCCCGAACAGCGCATCACCTCCGCCGAGGATCGCGCGGCGCTGGTGCAGTTTTTGGAGAAGGCGACGAAGTAATTGTTTGGTTCGTTCCGTAGGGTGGGCTAAGGGCGCGACCGCTCGCGCAAGCGAGCGGCGCGAACGTGCCCACCAACGATGGCCCTCACAAACAAATGGTGGGCACGGTCTCCGGCGCTACGCGTCGTTCGCCTTAGCCCACCCTACGGCTTCATTCCCTTCTCCGCCAATTCCATCAACGCGTTTTCGTTCTTCTGCAAATGCGCGAGGCCCATGGCGCGCAGCACGTTCGCCGCCTTGGTGAACTGGATGTTGTCGTAGCCGACGATCTCGATGCGGTTGCCCCAGGGATCGCGGAAGTCGAGGAAGCGGCCGGGCAGGGGCTCGACGCCCGCTTCTGTGAGCGCGTGGCGCACCGCCTCCTTGTCGTCGACCACGAGGCCGAAGTGGCGGCCGTCGTCCGCCGCCTGCCGGCGTCCCTTCTGCAGCGCCAGGAACTGATCGCCGAGGTCGATGAACGCCATGTCGGCGCTCTTGCCACGCAAGGTGAAGTCGAACAGGCGGCCGTAGAAGGCGAGCGCCTCCTCGATGTCGCCGACCTCGAGCGCGACGTGATTAAAGCCGACGGCGCGTGCTTTTTTCGCTTGCGGCATGGGCTGCTCCCTTCGATTCATCGAAGGAAGATATTGGGATGACCACAGCCAGTCGCCAGCCGTAGCCTTCATCCGTCCTCTGTCATCTGTCCTCTGTCCTCCGAAGCCGCAGCCGCTTTTGCTTCGCCCGGTTGCCGCACACCTCCATTTCGCACCAGCGCCGCCGGTTGTTCTTCGTGGTGTCGAGAAACAGCCACCCGCAATGGTCGCCGGCGCATTGTTTGATGCGCGCGCGCTCGCCGCCGGTCACAAGTCCGATCGCCGATAGGGCGATCGGACCAACGACCGCCTCGACCGGCGTTCGCGCCGCATCCCAGCGCCAAGCCAATCCCCCGTCGCTCGGTGCCAGCCGCGCATGCACCAAGGCGCGTGCATGGATGCGCGCGAGACGGTCGAGCGCGTCCGCGCGCGGTGTTGCGCCGGCGGCGAGCGTGGCACCGATCCCGTAGAGCAGGTCGCGCAGCTCGCGCGTTTGTTTCAGCAACGCCGCCGCGACGCGCGGCCGCCCCATCGACCGGCGCAACGCCCGCGTGCCCGCCTCGCTGAGGATGCCCGCATGATGGGCCCAGGCGACCACGTGCTCGGGCGCGCGCAAATGATCCTGCGCGCGCGGGCCGTCGCGGCCGCTCTGCGTATTGGCGAGGTCGAACGCCGGCGCGCCGCCGACGAGCGCGAGGCTTGCGGCCCGGGACGGCGCGGTTGAGGGGCCAGGAGGCATAACCGTTATTATCCGTTTCGCCAGTTAGCGGAAAGCGCTACGCTCGCCTAACCATCGTTCCATCTTTGGGAGGTTATCATGAGTCACCGCTCCCGCCTCGTCGCGCCCGTCGTTCTCGCTGCTCTCCTCGCTGTATCTGCCGCCGGCTCCGCCGCTGCCCAGCTTGCCGGCCAGGAGATCCACATCGGGGTGGGCGGCCCGCTGACCACGCCTTCCGCCACTTTTGGGACCGAGATGCGCCAAGCCGTCGATCTCGCCGTGGCGGAGAGGAACGCCGCCGGCGGCATCCTCGGCGCCCGCGTGGTCGCGGTCGCCGCCGACGACCAGGCCGACAATCAGAAGGGCGCGGCGGTCGCCAAAGGGTTTTGCGATGATCCCGCCGACCTCGGCGTGGTCGGTCACGTCAACAGCGGCGTCACCATCGCGGCCGAGCCGGTCTATGGCGGTTGCGGGCTTGCGATGATCACGCCCATGTCGTCGAGCCCCGGCGTCACCGAGCAGGGGCACGCGAACGTGTTTCGCTTGACCAACCGCGACGACCGCAAGGGCCCAAGTCTCGCGAAATGGCTCAACGCCAACCTCGGCAAGCGCCGCGCCGTCGTCCTCGACGACGGGACCACCTACGGCAAGGGCCTCTCCGACGGATTCGTGCAGGGCTTTGAGGGTGCAGGCGCCGCCGTCGTCACGCGCGAGAGCGTCAAACAGGGCGATACTGATTTCCGCTCGCTGCTCGGGCGGCTGCCGAAAGATTTCGATCTCGTGTTCTTCGCCGGCATCCGCGAGGGCGCGTACATCGTCAAGGACATGCGAGCCTTGGGCATGAGCCAGTTGTTTGCCTGCGGCGATGGCTGCTGGAGCGTTGATGGCTTCATCAAGCCGGCGGGCGACGCCGCCACCGCGGGCGAAGGCGTGCGCATCCTCTCGGCCGCACCGGCGATCGGCAAAGTGCCGGGATCGACCGATTTCGCCGCGCGCTACACCGCAAAATACGGCCCCATCAACAATTACGCCGCCAGCTCCTACGACACCGGGCGCATCGTCATGGCGGCGATCGAGCAGGCGGCGAAGGCGAAGAACGCGCTTCCGACCCGCGCCGATGTGGTCGCGGCGGTCCGGGCGAACAAATTCCAGGGCATCGCCTACGCGCGGCCGGTCGAATGGGACGCCAAAGGCGACAACAAATCCGCCGTGATTTTCGTCAATGTGGTCGAGGATCACCGCTTCAAGGAAATCGATGAGATCGGCGGGCCGTGAGACTCTTTGAAATGCGGCGCGCTCAGCCCTTTGGCTTCCCCGCGCGCTCGCGCAGATAATCCTCCGTGGTGCGCACGGCCGGGCGGGGCGGAGCGGCGTAAGGGTCAAGCGCCTCTTCGGTGACGGCGATCACCCGGCAGTCCTCGCACATTTTGAGCACGTCGAGCCGGCTGTTGGGGCCGCTGAACATCCAGTGTTTGCCGGAAAGCTTGGCGGTAACGCGTTCGATCGTGCTCTTGGTGCCGAACGGCTTGCCGCAACGGATGCAGCAGAACGGCTCCTCCTCTTTGAGCACGCGCGCGGCGGCACTCGTGGCGCGGAAGTCGAGCTGCGGGGTGAGCCGGATTACTTTCTCCGGGCACGTCGCCTGGCACAGGCCGCACTGCACGCAGGCATCCTCGATGAAGCGCAAGGTCGGCCGGTCGGGATCGTCGCCGAGCGCACCGGTCGGGCAGGCGCTGACGCAGGCGAGACAGAGCGTGCAGCCGGCGACGTTAACGTCGATCTTGCCGAACGGCGCGCCCGTCGGCAGCGCAATCACGTCGACCGGCGCCGGAGCGGCGTGCAACAGTTCGCGCAGCGCCTGCCGCATCACGTCGCGCTTGGCACCGTCGGGAAGGAAACCGGCGGGTTTGGCTGCCGTCGTGCCCGGCACGATTGCGCGCAAGGCATCGCCGAGCGCGAAAGGATCATCTGTTTCGATGGTAGCGGCGGCACCCATGCCATAGCCCAGGCCAGCAAGGATCGGGACTGCGAGCGCCAACGTGCCGCGCAGTCCGGCGATGTCGTGGCGCGGCCGGGCGCGCAACAACAGTCGCACTGCGCAGGCGCCATAGGCGAAGGCCGCCGCGATCGCCTCGAGCCCGACCTGGGTCACCTCATTGACCGCGAGCGGCAGCACGTTGGCGGGCAGACCGTCGCCGTGGCGCGCGAGCGCATCGATGAGCGGGGTGCCATGGCTCTCGTCGTGCAGCAGCAAAATCGGCTGCGTGCCGCCGGCCTCGCGGTAGGCGGTGAGCAACGTGCGCAGCTTACGCATGAGAGCGTCGGCGGGCGGCAGCGCATAGGAGGCGGCGCCGGTCGGGCAGGCGGCAGCGCAGCTGCCACACCCCGCGCATACCTCGGCATCGATCGCCACGTGGTCGCCGGCCGGCGTGATCGCGGCGGTCGGACACAGATCGAGGCAGCGGCGGCAACCGACGATGTGCGAGCGCGAATGAGCGCACAGGTCGGCGGTGAAGTTGACGTAGCGCGGCTTGTCGAAGGTGCCCACGAGGTCGCCGGCTTTCATGACGGCGCGCAGCACCGCGGCTTCGTTGGCCGGATCGGCGCGCAGATAGCCGTCGCGCAGATCAGCCGCTGGAAAGAGTGGCGCGCCGCCCGAGAGGTCGAGCAGGATGTCGCAGCGCGCCGTCACGCCGTCACGCGGCGCACCGAAGGCGAGGCGGGCGCGCGAGGACGGCAGCGGGGACGCGTAGCCATCGATCGTTATTTCGAACGCGCCGAGGCGACCTTTGGCTGTGACGATGGTGCCGGTCACGACCGGCACATCGGTGACACGCGGCGGCGCGATGTCGCGCGGTTTTGTCAGCAGCACGGTCAGGTCGAGGCGATCTTTGAGGAGGGCGGCGGCTTCGATCGCCTTTTCGTCGCGGCCGTAGATCAAAATCACGCCGTCGCTCTCGAGGCTCACGACCGGCGTCGGCGGCATCGGCTCGGCGGCAGCCGCGATCAGCGCGGCGATCTTCGGCCCGGCGGCGGCGGCATCCGCCGACCAGCCGGCGGTCTCGCGAATGTTGGCGAAGATAATGTCGGCGCCTTGCGCGGTTTCGGCAAACAGCGGCGCTTCCTGGGTACAGGCGACGGTGAGCGGCTCGCCCTGCGCGGCAGCCGTGCGGAAGCGCTCCAGTTCGGCGCGGCAAAGCTGATGCGCCGTGTCAATTTTTGCGCCGCGGCAAACGCGCGCGACACCTTCGGCGTCGGGCGACATGGTGTCATCGCACGAGCACAGCAGGATGGTGCGCGGGGGCGGGCTCATGAGGTCTCCCGACGGGACTGGCCAGCGCCGGTGTGTAGCGATAAGTGTACGCCGCGCAAGGCACAAATATAACAACTGCTTCGCTCCAGGAGGGACATGCCGACCGACACCCGCGTGCGCACGCCGTTCGCGCCGGCGCTCGACATGCCGCCAGCGTTTCGGCTGGTGAGCCTGCGCGAAGTGGGCGACGCCTTTGCGCGCGCGCAGGAGATCGCGGCCGACGAAGGCGCCGGCACCTTGGTGTGGGTCGGGCGCTTCGATCTCGTCGAGTTCGCCGTGGTGCTCGAGCCGGACGAGCCGCTGCGCGCGGCGCGCCGGGCGCTCTACGCCGGCATGGCGGCGCTTGCCGATGCACTCGCGGTGCACGCGCCGCCGGAAAAGCCGATCGGCTTTGATTGGCCCGATGCCATTCGGGTCGATGGCGGGCTTGTGGGCGGGGGCCGGCTCGCCTGGCCGGTGGATGCGCGCGAGGACTCAGCCCCGCGGTGGCTCGTGTTCGGCGCCAGCATCCGCACAGTGGCGATGAGCGACGCGGCGGCTGGCCTGCGTCCTATTGAAGCGGCGCTCGAAGACGAAGGCTTCGATGATCTCGGCTCGGGACGGCTGATCGAAAGCTTCGCGCGGCACCTCATGGTGCTGATCGATGCCTGGCAGGAGAGTGGCTTCGGCGTCGTCGCGCAATCTTATTTGACGCGGCTTCCGGCAGAGCCGGGCATGGAGCGCACTATCGACGGCGTCGGCGACCTTTTGGTGCGGCGCAAAGGCAAGCTCGACGTAAAGAAACATCGTCTGCTGCCGGCGCTCGCCGTGCCCTCGTGGCTCGATCCAAACACCGGAGCGCCGCGCGCATGAAACTGCTGCGCACCATCCGGCTCGATCCGTCCGACACGTTCATTTTCGAACGCGCCGCCGAGCCGGGCGAATGGGCGGTGCCGGGCGGTTTCGTGTTCTTTGATGCCGATCCGGCGGCGCTCGAAGGCAAGGCGCGTGTCGCCTTCCGCAGCGGCTTTCTCGGGATTGCGTCGCTCGGCTTTTCGACCCTGGTGCAGATCGTCGAAGCGAACGAGGCGGATCACGCGGCGGCGGTCGAAAGCCTCGCCGGGCAACTGGTGACGCGTTTCGGCGCGCCGGATCTGACGACCGCGCACCGCGCCGCCGCCGAGGAATTCGCCTTTGCGACCTCGCTCACGGAGCATCCGCCCGACACACTGATCGCCATGCATCGCGTGTTTGCCGATGGCGCCATCCGGGAAACCTTTCGCACGCTCAAGCCGCGCGGCGGGCCGAAGCCGTTGCGCGCCTTCTCGTTCCTGGAGGTCGAGGAAGAAGAGCCGGCCGCAAAGGACGAACTCGATTTGCTCACACTCGCGCGTAAGGAAGCCCCATGAGAGATTTCTGGCTCTCCTGCGGGCATCATCTGCTCGACCGCGATGAGGGCGGCGGGCTCGTCGTCACCGGCGAGTTCCTCAAGGCCTATCTGGCGCGGCCGGAGCTGGCACCGCCGCCCGACGCCTGCGCGGTCGAGCGCACGCTGCACGCGGCGCTGCTGGCCGAGCCGCGCCGGCCTGTCGCGCCGACGGACATCGCCGCCATGGCCGACGCCGACGCGCGCGAGAACTGGCAATTGCTGATCGCTTTCCGCGACCATCTGCTGCGTCACCGCACGCTCGAAGCCGCCTATCTCGCGCTCGCGCGCGACGGCGCGGGCGCCATCCCGCCGCTGTTCCTCAATCAGATGGTTCACGCCATTCTGCGCAATGCGCTCGACGAATGCGTGGATCCGTTCGTACTGCGGGCGGCCGAGATGATGTTCCGCTCGCAGCGCCTCACTTCGCATGAGGGCGCGCTCGTCGCGGCCGACGACGAACTGATTGCGGGCGCAAGCGGCGCGCCGGTCTCACCGCTCGTATCGATGCTCGGGATCCCGGCGGCGGCCGAAATCGACGTGCTGACCGACGAGAATGCCGCGAGCTATTGGGAGCGCAGCGACCGTTTTGACATGGCGCTCGATCTCACCGCCGGTCGGCGCGGTCAGGCGGCGCTCGGCGAAGCGCTCGCGCGCTTCATGCGCCACATGCTTGCGCTCGACGCTGAGGTCGAGCCGCTCATCGAAATGCGCGATGTGCCCTTGACCTGGTACATCGGGCTCGACGCCGAGGGCACCCGCATCGGCGATCACCTGTGGAATAGCGGCACCCTCGATCCCACGACCGCCGAACGCGTGGTCGCGCTCTATCGCCTGATCTTGCGCGCATCCGCCGCGCAGACTGACGGGCCGATTTATCTGATTCTCGCCATGACGCCCGAGCGGACATTGCGCATGAAGCCGCAAAACATTCTCGTTGGGCTGCCGGTGCGCGCGAAGGAGAAGGTGAGTTGAGCACCGCACTCGCCCGCATTGCGGTCGGCGTCGTGGTCGAGCGCCGCCCGGCGACGAATCCGTGGATCGAGCACGTGTGGCGCCCCATCGGCGTGCTGACGGGAGTGCCGGAGGCGGCGCCGTGGACCTCGCTCCCTGGCGCAAGCGGCGCCGACACCTTCTATGCCGGTGCCGCCGAGGTTGAACTCCATCGAACCGAGACGGCGAACTATCAGGATAATCTCACATCGGGGCAGCCGTCACTGTGGGTCGTGCTACGGCCGACCGACGGCGATCCGCCGTTCACGGTGGTGACCGTCACCGCCGATCCGGCCGAGGGCGAAGCCTTCACCGAAACCGCAACCGATCTGGTCGAGGCGGTGCCGATGCCGGAGTCGATCGCCGAGGCAGTTGCCGCGTTCGTGGCCGAGCATCACGTTGAGCGCACGTTCGAAAAGCGCAAACGCGACCGCGCCGATCCCGAGGCGCTGGGCCGCCGCCGCACCGAGGAGAGCCGATGAGCGAGCCCTTTCTCTCCCGCTGGTCGCGCCGCAAACGCGAAAGCACCTCTCCCCCTGAGGGGGCGAATGAGTCCGCTGGCCCCGCCGCTAGCTCCATCCTTCCCCAGGGGGAGGGTGGCGAGGACCGCAGGTCCGAGCCGGGTCGGGTAGATTCTCCACCAAAGGCCGAGCGTGCCGAGAGTCCCCCTCACCCCGACCCTCTCCCCGCAAGCGGGGAGAGGGAGTTCGATCCCGCGGGCCTGCCGCCGATCGAGTCGATCGACGCCGGCACCGACGTGAGCGCATTCCTGCGGCCCGGCGTGCCGGCCGATCTCGCCCAGGCTGCCTTGCGGCGCGCGTGGGTGACGGATCCGGCGATCCGCGATTTCGTCGGCTTGGCGGAGAATGCGTGGGACTTCAACGCACCGGGTGGGGTGCCCGGTTTCGAGCCCCTGCGCGCCATCGACGTGCAGCGCCTCGCCGCACAGGTCGCGGGCGCGCTGTCTGCTGTGACTGCGGATAGTGCCGAAGAAGCGAAAGAGATCGCGGCGACGGACCAAGCGGCGGCACAGGAGGTACAGGCGCCTGAGCCGGAACCGGGGACGCCGCAAGACGATGCTGCAGTGCAAAAACATACTCCGCCTGCCGGTGCGTAATCGCACGAACTTGCGTCACGTCGGCGCACGCCCCGAGCGAACATCCCTGACATAGCCTGGAACTATTGACCGGGACTCTTCGGGCGAGCAGACTGTTAATGTTCTAAAGAAGAATCAAGAAACCGTGGGCAGTCGATGCGGGAGCCGGGCCTGGAGGAAGCGATACGCGTTGCCGGCGGCGTGAGCGAACTCGCACGCCGCCTGGGCATCGCGCAGCCTTCGGTCTCGAATTGGGAGCGCGTTCCCGCCGAGCGTGTCGCCTCGGTGGAGGAGGCGACCGGCGTCGACCGCGCGCGCCTGCGCCCCGACCTTTTCGCCGCCCGCGCGGCCGCCGAAATCGACGATGTCGATGCCGCGCGCGCGCAGGAATACGCGCTGCTCGCTACCCTGCTCGCCCGCGCCCCCGATCGCGACCTTCTCGCCCGCCTGGCGCGCCTCAAGTCCGACGAAAGCCCACTCGGGGCCGCCCACGCGAAGCTCGCGGAAGCAGCGGGCGCGGCCGACGCGGCGGGTCTCGAGCGCGAGTATTTCAACCTGTTCCTCGGCGTCGGCCGCGGCGAGGTGCTTCCCTACGGCTCCTATTATCTCACCGGCTTCCTGCACGAGCGTCCGCTCGCGCGGTTGCGCAGCGACCTCGCCGGTCTCGGTATCGAGCGCGCCGAGGAGCAATGCGAGCCCGAGGACCACATCGCAATCCTGTGCGAAGTGATGGCCGGGCTCGCCGGTGGCCGGTTCACTGTCGACGCCGGCGATGAACGGCGCCGCGCCGAGAAACAATTTTTCCACAAACACCTGGCGCCGTGGGCGCGCCGGTTTTTCGCCGACCTGGAACGGGCCGAGGCGGCCGACTTCTACCGGGCCGTCGCCGCGGTCGGCACGACTTTCATCGACATCGAGACGCAGGCGTTCGCGCTGCCATCCTGAATCTCTCGCTCAAACGAACAAATCCTTCGGAGGAACCGCCATGCCACGATCTCAACGGAAGCCGACCATCGCCAGGCGCGACGTCTTGCGGGCCATGGTCGCGGGGGTTGGCGCGAGCGCGGTGCCGCTGGCGAGCAGCGTCGAGGCGGCCGAGAGCACCGACGACAAGCGCAAGGCACGGTATCGGTTGAGCGATCACGTCAAGGCCTACTACCGCGTCAACCACTATCCGAGCAAATAGGGAGGCGGCCGTGCTGATCAAACGGACGGAACGCGAGGCTCGCCGGGGAACGCTCGCCGCCGCGCTCGCTACTCAATCGGGCGGCGCACTCGACCGCCGCAGCTTCCTGCGCCGCTCCGGCCTCGTCGCCGGCGGGCTCGCGACGCTCGGGGCGCTGCCGCTCGCGAGCGTGCGCAAGGCCGAGGCTGGCCCACCGCCCAACGCGGGCACCCCGGTCGAGACGCGCAAGAGCATCTGCACCCATTGCTCGGTCGGCTGCACGGTGACCGCCGAGGTGCAGAACGGCGTGTGGATCGGCCAGGAGCCGAGCTGGGACAGCCCGTTCAATCGCGGCTCGCACTGCGCCAAGGGCGCGTCGGTGCGCGAACTCGTGCACAGCGACCGCCGCCTCAAATATCCGATGAAGCTCGTCAACGGCCAATGGACCCGCGTCTCGTGGGACACGGCGATCGACGAGATCGGCAACAAGTTGATGGAGATTCGGGGCAAGTCGGGCGCCGACTCGGTCTACTGGCTCGGCTCGGCCAAGATGACCAACGAAGGCTCCTATTGGTTCCGCAAGCTCGGTGCATTCTGGGGCACCAACAACACCGACCATCAGGCTCGCATCTGCCATTCCACCACGGTTACCGGCGTCGCCAACACCTGGGGCTACGGCGCCATGACCAACAGCTACAACGACATCCGCAACGCCAAGACTTTGATCATCATGGGCGGCAATCCTGCCGAGGCGCATCCGGTGTCATTGCAGCATCTGCTCGAAGGCAAGGAACTCAACAAGGCGAACTTCGTCGTCATCGATCCACGCCTGACGCGGACCGCCGCGCATGCCACCGAATACGTGCGGCTGCGCCCGGGCACCGACATCCCGGTGCTCTACGGGATGATGTGGCACATCCTCAAGAACGGCTGGGAGGACAAGGAGTTCATCCAACAGCGCGTTTACGGCTTCGAGGATACGCGCAAGGAAATCGAGAAGTGGACGCCCGAGGAGGTCGAGCGGGTGAGCGGCGTTCCCGGCGAGCAGCTCAAGCGCGTCGCCCAAATGTTCGCGACGCAGAAGCCGGCGACCTTGATCTGGTGCATGGGCCAGACCCAGCACACGGTCGGCACCGCCAACGTGCGGGCGAGCTGCATCGCGCTCCTGCTCACCGGCAACGTCGGCAAGCCGGGCACCGGCGCCAACATCTTCCGCGGCCACGACAACGTGCAGGGAGCGACCGATGTCGGCCTCGATATCGTGACGTTGCCCTTCTACTACGGACTTACCGAGGCGGCGTGGAAGCACTGGAGCCGCGTGTGGGAGGTCGACTACGACTGGTTCGTCTCCCGCTTCGACGACAAAAAAATCATGGAGACGCCCGGCATCCCGCTCA
>JAFAUQ010000048.1 GCA_019243195.1 Hyphomicrobiales bacterium | reverse complement strand
GGCCGGCGTCCCCGCAAGCGGCGAAGCGGCCAAGAGCGCGACGAGCGCCAATGCACGTGCTGGATGTTGCATGAGAGGAACTCCTGCGCCCGGCGAGGTTCAGGGAGCGAGAGTATACCAGACGGCTTGCGCGGTTCGACCCGCCGGGCGACTTGCGCACAAGCAAGGTCGCCACGCCGGCCCATCAGGCCGACGGTGCGATTAAGGCTGTCGAGTTGGAAAACCTAACGACGCGGCAGCGCGAACTCGACGCCGACAGAGCCCGGACGGCGCCACTTGACCCGGCACGCGAGCGTCGCGCGGTGGTCGTCGAACACGAGGTCGAAGGTTTGCGGCAGGGAGGGCGGGATGACGCCTTCCAGGCAGGCGCCGGTGCTGGAGAAGTTGCGCACGACGCAATTGATGCGCCTTGCACCGGCCGCGGCGATAATGGCGGGCTGCGAAGACACCGCGCGCGACCTTGTCCTGCGTTCAGGCATGACCGTCCCCTGCGTAATAAGGAAAGATTAATGAGGTTCTGGTTTCCAGATGCTTAACAGGCATCGAGGAAGAAGCGGTCGTGCATTACCGTTGCGGCAGCGTCCGGCGTAAAACATAGGCGATTTGGCGGCCTCCGGTTGAACAAAAAACCGATTGCATGCAGCGCGACGCGTGGCGGCCATCCGGGCTAGTCCAGCTCGCCCATTTATGACAATCGGCTGACCCGGCGATTCCGTAATCGCCACAAGTTTTTGTTAAAAGCCAACTGATTAATTGGGACCCGGTTTGGAGCCGACGGGAAAACCTTCATGCCTATCCCCGCCGTGATGGACGATGTGGTCGAAGTGTCTCCGTTCGAGCGCCGCGACGACGTTCGCGTCATCGTCAATCTGTCCGGCCGTTACATGCTGGCGAGCAAACGCAATCTTAAAGGCGAGCGCTGCGAGTTCGCCTGCCGCATTGTCAACGTATCGCTCGAGGCCATGGCATTGGCGGCCCCGGTTGCGGGCCCGATCGGCGAGCGCGTCATCCTTTACAGCGAACAGCTCGGGCGCCTGCATGGCCCGATCATCCGGCTGATGACCAACGGCTTTGTCATCTCCATCGCCGCCTCGCAGCAGACCCGCGACAAACTGGCCGCCAAGCTCGATTGGCTCGTCAAGCAGAAGGACGCTCCCGAGCTGCGCGACTCCCGCCGGCATCCGCGCGTCGTTCCCAAGAACCCGATGGCGACGATCCTGCAGGCGGACGGGTCGCTGACCTCGTGCCTGGTGATCGACTTTTCCGACTCGGGCGTCGGCGTCTCGGCCGATCTCTACCCGGAAATTGGTACTCCGCTGGCGGTCGGGAAGATGGTCGGCCGCGTGGTGCGCCGTTTTGCCGAAGGGTTCGCCATCGAATTTGCCGAGAAGGCGAATCTAGCCGACATCGAGCGGCTGCTGGCAAGCACCGAACAGCGCGCGCTCTCCCCCAGGATATTGGCGCGGCAGTGAAATTTCCGCCGGCGTGCGGGCTTTGTCGCTCTGCACCGACCGCAAAACAGCCTTTATATAGAGGTCTGATTCTCCGGATCGGGGGATGATCCAGCGCCCGCCGGAAGTATGCCAGGCCGATGAACGCCATTCTGGTCAAGATTTTCGCCACCGCGCTGGCGCTGAGCCAGGTGACCACGCGGCCCGACGCGGTGAAGACCCATTTCGATCCCGCCGCCGACCGCGACGAAATCGTGCACATCCTGCGCGACGGGTGCGCGCATATGCGCAAGGCCTTCGACATCGAGGACATCAACCTCGACGATCTGATCTCGACCGCCATGGCGGATCCGGAAGCGGCCTCCGGCATCAAGTCGTTTCACGGTCTCGACTTCGCCAACCTGCAGGCCGCCTATCGCCAGTTCTGCGGCAACGAAGCGGTGGACAATGCAACCTTCGATCTCGGTGAGGTGATCGGTTTCTACAACAAGGCGGTTGCCGATCTGCCCGACGTCGCCAAGCTCAAGAGCGTCAATCTCGCCGGCCTCACCACGGTGCTCGACGGCAACGGCCGTCCGTTCGCCGAAATTAACGAACCGGCGCAGCGGCGCATCCGCGTCCCGCTGGACGCCATCCCCGAGCAGGTGCGGCGCGCATTCGTTTCCGCCGAGGACAAGCGGTTCTTCCAGCATCACGGCGTCGATGAGCGCGGGCTGATCCGTGCGTTCGTCGGCAACCTCGCGAGCCCGCGACGGCCGCAGGGCGGCTCGACCATCACCCAGCAAGTCGCCAAGAACCTGCTGGTCGGCGACGACGTGACCTACGAGCGCAAGATCCGTGAGGTGCTGGTCGCCTCGCGCATCGAGCAGACCTTGAGCAAGGACGAGATCCTCGCGCTCTATCTCAACTCCATTTATCTCGGCCGCGGTTCCTGGGGCATCGAGCTTGCCGCGCGCAGCTACTTCGGCAAATCCGCCAAGGAGCTCACGCTCGGGGAGGGCGCGCTGCTGGCCGGGCTGACCAAGGGGCCCAACTACTTCAGTCCCGACCGCCATCCCGACCGCGCGCGCGAGCGCCTCGCCTATGTGCTCAACCGCATGCGCGAGGACGGTGTCATCAATGCCGACGAGATGAAACAGGCGGCGGCCGCGTTGCCGACGTTCGTCGCCTACCAGCGGCCGCAACGCAATGAGGGATTATATTTCGTCGATCATCTTGCGCCCGAGGCCAAGTCGCTCGCCGGAATCGACAGCCTCACCGCCAGGTCCTACACGGTGCGCACGACCGTCATTCCTGAACTGCAGCGCACCGCCGAGGCGGCGCTGCAGGAGGGCCTCGCCCACTACGAAATGACCATGGGCCGGGCGCGCTTCACCGGCCCCGAGGCCAATCTCGCGGAGGCGATCCGCCGCATCGACGCGGAGAACGCCAAGGCGACGGCGCCGGGTGATCCGGCGAAGCCGCAGCAGCCGTCTTGGCAGCAGGCGCTCGCCGCCGCGCGGCTGCCGCTCTACGACGTGCATTGGCCGACGGCGGTCGTGCTCGACAAGGGCCGCGGCAAGAACGCCGGCGCGATCCGCGTCGGCCTCGCCGACGGCCGCGTGCTTCCGCTGACCGGCGCCACCGGCGCGGTGCGGCGCGCCCTCAACGTCGACGACGTGGTCTACGTACGCGTGAGCGAGGGCCGGCGCGAGGCACGCGCGGAGCTGCGCGTGCGCCCGACCGTGCAAGGTGCGGCGGTTATTCTCGACAACAAGACCGGCCGCGTCCTCGCCATGGCAGGCGGTTTCTCCTACCCGCTGAGCCAGCTCAACCGCGTCACCCAGGCGCGGCGCCAGCCGGGCTCGTCGCTCAAGCCGATCACCTATCTCGCAGCGCTGCGCAGCGGTTTGCAGCCCAACACGCTGGTGCTCGACACGCCGGTGACCTTGCCGCCGATCGGCAGCAACGTCGATTACGCACGCGAGCGCGACTATTGGACGCCAAAGAACTACGACGGCGGCAGCTCCGGCGTGATCACCTTGCGGCGCGCACTCGAAAATTCGAAGAACCTGGTCACCGCGCGCCTGCTCGACGGCGGCATCGACGCGTCTCCCGAGGAGAGCCTCGACCGCGTGTGCGAGATCGCCATGGAGGCGCAGCTCTATTCGCAATGCGTGCGCTATTATCCGTTCGTGCTCGGAGCGCAGCCGGTGCGGCCGCTCGACATGGCCGCGCTCTACGCGGCGATCGTCAACGAAGGCGTGCGCCCCGCCCCCTACGCGATCGAGGCGATCCAGCACGACGGGCAGACGGTTTATCAGCATCCGCCTGTGACCGCGGCCACCATCGGGAAGAACGACCGCGCCGCCTTCTATCAGCTGCGCACCATGTTGCAGGGCGTGGTCGAACGCGGCACCGCGCGTTCGATCCGGCAACTTGGACCGTACGTGGGCGGCAAGACCGGCACCAGCGATAATGAGAATGACGCCTGGTTCGTCGGTTTCACCAACGAGGTCACGGTCGCCGTGTGGGTCGGCTATGACAACGCCGACGGCAAGCGCCGCACGCTCGGCCCGGGCGAGACCGGCGCCAAGGTGGCGCTGCCGATTTTCACCTCGATCATCGAGGGGGTCTGGGCTTCCTACGCGCCAAAGACGGTGCTCAACGCGCCGTCGGAAGAAGCCAAGCGCCAATTGGTCGACCTTCCGATCAACCTCACCACCGGCGACGTGCTCGCGCGCGCCGGCCCGCGCACCTTCGTCGAGCACTTCCGCCGCGCCTCCGACGGCGAGGTTGCCGACACGCAGTATCGCCTGGTCGCGCGCGAAGACGCCTATGCGTCGCGCGAGACTGATCCCCGCGACGGCGAAGCGCTGGGCGGCTGGTTCGGCGGCTATGACGACGGGCGCTATTCCCGCTATTATCAGGTGCCGCAGTGGCGCGAGCCGCAGCGCGCGGCGCCGGCGCCATGGGGTGGGGGCGGTTGGTTCGGCGGCCGCGGCTGGTGGGACGACGACGCGGCGCGGCGGCGCAGCCGGCGCGTCGATCCCGATTATCCGTGGGGCGGCCGCAACCTCAACTGATTTGATCCCCATGAGCCTAATTGCCCGCGCGACCGCGCTTCTCGCCGTGCTGCTTGTTTGCGGTGCGGCAGCAGCCGCCGAGTTCATGCTGGAGGAGGTCGCCTCGCTCGGCAGCGTCGGCGTCGCGCAGCTCAAGCCGAAGGTCATCGCTTTCACCGACCATCGCAAGGACGACCTCGCCGATCCCGCCACCGGGCTCATCCGGTTCGAGGACTGGGCGCGCGTGCGGCCGGTGCAGAAGCAACTGCTCAGCCTCTATCCGGGCTACGTCGAGCCGATCGTCGACGTGACCCACGATGGCGTCACCAAGCCGCATATCGAAAAGCTGCAAATATACGTGGCCGAGGCGCGCTTCCTGGTGAGCCGGCCGCCCGCCGCCATCGATCTCGCCCGCTACGTCAGCCTGCCGTTCCTCGAGCGGATCGATCCGGCGATTACGCAGAAGCAGATAACCCAGGCTGACCTGCTCCCGCCCAGGGAGATCGATCCGAGCGTCTACCGCCATCCCGACCGGGCGTGGTGCGAGCCGCGTCCCAACCTGATCTGCATCCAGTCGCACTATCAGCTCGAGGGCAAGCTTCCGGTCGGCATCCGGCTGGTCAACAAGCTCACCGACGGCGAGAAGAAAGTCGCCGAATATCTGGAGTTTCAAAGCGAGCTGCGCCTGCTGCAGCCGAACGAGATCGATCAGGTGGCGCTCGTCAAGATGACCGGCATCAATTCACCGGTGACCGGCGCGCTCGAGCAGAATATCTTCTACGTCAATCAGATTTTGCGCTTCGGCAAATTCCTCGCCGTGCTGCAGCAGCACCCGACCGACGCGGACAAGACGGTCGTGTCCGCTTACGTTGCGCTCGCCATCAAGGCAAAAGTGCTGGAGAACCGCAAGGAATACGAGTCGGTGCCGATCCTGCGCAACCTCGTCCCGGCGCAAGTGCTCGTCGGCAACAGCTCGTTCAACAGCGGCAATTCGATCAGTGCGGGGCTGCCCGCCTACGCGCGCAACCAGATCAAGGCCGTCGCTGGGATTATGGAGAAGTGACTCCTGTAGCCCGCATGAGCGAAGCGAAATGCGGGAAGGCCCCGGATTTCGCGCTGCGCGCTCATCCGGGCTACGCAGACGCCATCCCGAAAAACGCCAGCATCTCGTCGACTTGACTCATCATCATCTCGCGGCCGCGGACGGTCGCGCAGCCGCACGCGCGCGCGTGGCGCAGCAGCGGCGTCTCGTCCGCGAGCACCACGTCGGCGACCACGACATTCGGCGGGAGTTCTCCGAGTGGCGCCGGTAAGCCGTCCTGCGGGCTCATGCCGACCGGCGACGCGTTGACCAGCAGGTTGATGCCGTCGGTTGTCGCCGGGCCGATGCGCAGGGCGCAACTGGGCGCGATGACACCGAGGCGCGCTGCCAGCATCCGCGCCTTGCGCGCGTCGACCTCGCAAATGGTGATGGAACCAACGCCGGCATCCGCGAGGGCACAGGCGATGGCGCTGCCGGCGCCGCCCGCGCCGATCAGCATCACGTTCCGGCCGGCGACCGCACCGGCTGTTGCCGTAATCGCGCGCACCATGCCGCGTCCGTCGAACATGTCGCCGGTCCATTGTCCGTCGGGCTCGCGCCGCAGCGCGTTGGCGGCGCCGACCTTCTGCGCCGTCGGCAGGATGCGGTCGGCGAACTGCAGGATGCGCGCCTTGTAGGGCACGGTGGCGATGATGCCGTCGAGATTGGCGAGCGCCATGATGCCACGCAGCGTCGGCTCGAATGCTGCGTCCGGTACGTGGAACGGAACCAGGATGGCGTTGCGTCCGGCGGCGCGGAAGCGCTCGCTGAACACGCGTGGCGAGCCCGTCTGCGCCACCGGATCGCCGATGATGCAATAGAGCCGCGTCGCGCCGTCGACGATCCGGCTGCCCGCGTTCGTCGCTGTCATGATGTGTCGCCCAGGCTTGTGAGCTGCGCGGCAATCGGCCAGAATTTTTCTTCGCTGTCAAATGCCGGCGGATGGAAGCCGCCACCCGGCTCGCGCGTCTGCGTAAAGCGTGAGAAGATTGCGTCCCTAACGAAGAAAGCGAACACCGCATGCCCGTCATCGACTGCCACGGCCACTACACCACCACGCCAAAACCGCTCGACGACTATCGCAAGCGCCAGATCGCCGCGCTGAAGGATCCGGCGCAGGTGCCCGCGCGCGACACGCTCAAGTTCAGCGACGACGAGATGCGCGCCAGCGTGCAGTCGCAGCTCAAGTTCCAGCGCGAGCGCGGCACCGATATCACCATCTTCTCGCCGCGCGCTGCCGGCATGTCGCACCACATCGGCACCGCCGCGATAAGCCTCGACTGGTCGCAGGTATGCAACGACCTCATCCACCGCGTCTGCACGCTGTATCCCGACAACTTCATCGGCGTGTGTCAGCTGCCGCAGTCGCCGGGCGTGCGGCCGGACAACTGCATCGGCGAGCTGGAACGATGCGTGAAGCAGCTCGGCTTCGTCGGCTGCAACCTCAATCCCGATCCGTCCGGCGGCTATTGGACCGACCCGCCGCTCACCGACCGCTGGTGGTATCCGATCTACGAGAAGCTGGTCGAGCTGGACGTGCCCGCCATGGTGCACGTGAGCGCGTCGGCCAATCCCAACTTCCACCACACCGGCGCGCACTACATCAACGGCGACACCACCGCCTTCATGCAGTTCCTCACCTCCGACCTGTTCAAGGATTTTCCGACGCTCCGCATGATCATTCCGCACGGCGGCGGCGCGGCGCCGTACCACTGGGGCCGCTACCGCGGCCTTGCCCAGGACATGAAGCGGCCGCCGCTCGACGAATTGCTGCTCAAGAACGTCTATTTCGATACCTGTGTCTATCACAAGCTCGGCATGGAGCTGCTGCTCAAGATCGTCCCCGTCGACAATATTCTGTTTGCTTCCGAGATGGTCGGCGCCGTGCGCGGCATCGATCCCACCACCAGCCACTATTACGACGACACCAAGCGCTACATCGACGCGGCCGATTGGCTCAGCGACAGTGACCGGCGCAAGATTTTCGAGGGCAACGCGCGCAAGGTCTACCGACTCGATCGCGTCGCGAAGCGCCACCCGGCCGTGGCTTAATCCCTCCCCTTCGGGGGAGGGATTTACGCACTCACGCGCTCGAGGGTGCCGGAAGCCCAATTCTTCATGTCGATCGGCAAGGTCGCGTATTCGGTCATCACGTATTCGGGC